>NZ_JAJKGM010000028.1:0-49223 GCF_021412605.1 Clostridium celatum | reverse complement strand
TTAATATATTTTAAATTATATTACATATTTGTATAAAATTAAAGACTACTGACACTTTGTCAGCAGTCTGAAAAATAAGAAGCTCTTATAAATATGAGCTTCTTATTTTTAAATTAATTTATAAACTTAAGAGTTTAATTAAATTCCTCTTTCGTATTGTTCTACCATTCTTTTAACCATTTCTCCACCAACACTTCCGCATTGTTTAGAAGTAAGATTTCCATTGTAATCAGTGAAAGGAACACCCATTTCACTTGCTACTTCAGTTTTAAATTTTGATAATCCGTTTTTTGCTTCTGGAACTAGTTTTTGTGACATATCAGTCCCTCCTAATATATTTTTTTATAAAGTATATATTTACTTTACACTATTATGTTATGTAAAAAAGATTTAAATAATCTATTAAAAAGTAGGCAAACAAGCCAAAATATAATTTTTATATATAACAATGGTTATATAATTAGCTCTTAACAAAAGTTCTTTTTTATAGATAAATAGAAATAAAATTACATTAAATTATTTAAAGATTTCCATTAATATAACAAGTAAAATGTTTACAATGGATTGATGAACTATAAATATTATGTTTCAATTTTAATTTTTTTGAAAAAATATGAAAAAAATGAAATTTAGCATAGACAGAAGAAGAAAATGGTGATAACATACTAATGAAAATGATAATTGCTATCAAATAAAAAAATAATTTACTGTATGTATTAAAAAGATAATTACGGAGGAAGAGATGAAAAAAAGATATCTATTTCTTTTGTTGCTTATTTTATCAGTTATATCTATTTTTATAGGTGTATCTAATGTAAGTATAAAAGATATATTAAATTTTGATATAGATAAGATTCATATAATATTAGTAAGTAGAATACCAAGATTAATTGCTATATTAGTAGCAGGAGTAGGACTTAGTATTAGTGGACTTATAATGCAACAAATAAGTAAAAATAAGTTCGTATCACCAACAACAGCAGCAACAGCTGATTTTGCAAAGCTTGGAATACTATTCTGTATAATGGTAATTCCATCGGCAACTATTATGCAAAAAATGATTGTATCATTTGTTTGTGCTGCGTTAGGTACTGTTTTGTTTATGAAAATGATAAAAATGATAAAAATTAAAAATATAGTTTTTGTTCCGTTAATAGGTATGATGCTTGGGAAAATAGTAGGATCTATTACTACATTTTTTGCTTATAAATATGATTTAGTTCAAAATATTTCTTCTTGGATGGAAGGAGATATGTCATTAATTATGAAAGGAAGCTATGAATTACTTTATTTAAGTATACCAATGGTAATTATAGCATTTTTATATGCTAATAAGTTTACTATAGTAGGAATGGGAGAAGATTTCGCTGTAAATTTAGGTGTAAATTATAATGTAGTTGTTAATGTTGGACTAGCTATAGTTTCTTTAATATGTGCTGTAACACTTATCACAGTAGGAAATATTCCATTTTTAGGACTTATAATTCCTAATATAGTAAGCATATATAGTGGAGATAATTTAAAAAGAACTTTATACCACACAGCACTACTTGGGCCAATATTCTTACTAATATGCGATATATTTGGAAGAATAATAATATTTCCATTTGAAATGTCAATAGGATTAACTGTTGGAGTAATAGGAAGTGTTATATTCCTTTATATGATATTAAGGGGGAATAAGGATGAGGACTAAAGATAAAAGAAGCATAATTATATTGTCATTATTAGCTTTAGTATTAATAGGAACATTCTTATTAATTAATGTAAATAGTGCCAATATAAGATATGCAATGTATAGAAGAATACCTAAAATATATGCAATGATATTAACAGGTGGAGCTATAGGGTTTTCATCATTAATATTTCAAACTGTAACAAATAATAGAATATTAACGCCAAGTATTTTAGGAATAGACTCATTATATGTATTATTACAAACATCAGTAGTATTCTTATTAGGATCTTCTTCTGTAATAATAAGTAATGGTAATATAAATTTTATTATAACAATAGTAGCTATGCTTATATTTTCAAGCTTAATTTATAAGTTTATATTTAAAAAAGGTAGCAAAAATATATTTACACTATTATTAGTTGGTGTAGTTTGTGGAACATTGTTTGAAAGTTTAACTACATTTATGCAGGTTCTTATTGATCCGGTAGAGTTTCAAGTGGTACAAGATAAAATGCAAGCAAGTTTTAATAATATAAATACAGAGTTGTTATTTATTTCAAGTATAATAATAATACTTTGTATAGGTTTTGCTTATGATTATTTAAAGGTGCTAGATGTAATGGCACTAGGAAGAGATGAAGCAATAAATTTAGGTGTTGACTATGATAAAATGGTAAAAAAAATGCTAGTTATAGTAGTAGTATTAACATCTGTAGCAACAGCATTAGTTGGGCCTATAACTTTCTTAGGATTACTTGTTGTAAATATTGCGAGACAGCTTATAACTACATATAAGCATAATATTTTAGGTGTAGCAACAATATTAATTAGTATAGTAGCACTTATAGGTGGACAATTACTTGTTGAACATTTAATGGATTTTGGAGTTTCAGTGAGTATAATAATTAATTTTGTTGGAGGAATTTATTTCATTTATTTAGTTATGAAGGAGAGAAATAGATGATAGAAGTAAAAAATATAACAAAAAGTTATGGTAATAAAAAAGTTGTAGATAATGTATCTTTAAATATTGAAGAAGGAAAAATTACTTCTTTTATAGGACCAAATGGAGCAGGAAAAAGTACACTTCTTTCTATTATGAGCAGACTATTAAAAAGAGATAGTGGCGAAGTACTAGTTGATGGTGTTGATATATTAAAATGGGACAATAAAGAGTTGGCAAAAAAGGTAGCTATCTTAAGACAATCTAACAATATAAATATTAGATTAACTATTAGAGAGTTAGTTAGTTTTGGTAGATTTCCACATTCTCAAGGTAATTTAAAAGAGGAAGATAATAAATATATAGATGAAGCAATTAATTATATGCAACTTAAAGAGTTTGAAAATAGATATTTAGATGAATTAAGTGGGGGACAAAGACAAAGAGCATATATTGCAATGGTAATAGCTCAAAATAGCGATTATATTTTCTTAGATGAACCACTTAACAATCTTGATATGAAACATTCAGTTGAAATAATGAAGATTTTAAGAAAGCTTTGTGATGATTTAAATAAAACAGTTGTAATAGTTATACATGATATAAACTTTGCATCATGTTATTCAGATAATATAGTTGCTTTAAAAGATGGAAAGCTTATTAAAAATGGTAAAGCTGAAGAAACAATAAAAAAGGAAGAACTAGAAAATATATATGAAATAGACTTCCATATTGAAAATATTAATAATAGAAATATTTGTGTGTATTTTTAAAATTAATGATATAAATCTATAAATAAAATTTAATTTTGAAGTTAATATAAGCAAATTTTTAAATTTGCTTATATTAAGAATATATATTGATAATGAATATCAATATTAAATAAAATGTGGATTTAGAGATTAGTTTAAATATAAATAAAATTTAAAAGAGGTGTAATAATAATGAGTAAAAAGACAATTTTATCAATAGTAGTATTACTAGTAGTAGTTCTTGGAGTATTTGGAGTTACTAAATTTGTAGGTGCAGAAAATAAAGGAGCAGGAGAAAGTATTGTTGTTTCTCATGAACTTGGAGAAACTACAGTTACTACAAATCCAAGTAGAATAGTGGTATTTGATTATGGTATATTAGATTCTTTAGATAAATTAGGAATAGATGGAATAGTAGGGGTAGTTCAAAGTGGATTACCAGAATATTTAACTAAATATTCTACTGAAGAATATTCAAGTATAGGAAGTTTAAAAGAACCAGATATGGAAAAAATATTTGAATTATCTCCAGATTTAATAATAATATCAGGTAGACAAGCTGATTATTATGAAGAGTTAAATAAAATAGCTCCTACAATTCATTTAGGAGTAGATAATGAAAATTATTTAGAATCTTTTACAGTTAATATGAATACCTTAGGTAAAATATTTAACGAAGAAAAGTCAGTTGTAGAGGAACTTGAAACTATAACAGAAGCAATAGAAGCTTTAAATAAAAAAGTTACAGAAAAGAATGTTAATGGTCTTATAGCATTAGCCAATGATGGTTCATTTAGTGTTTATGGTGCAGAATCAAGATTTGGGATAATTCACAATGGGTTTGGAGTAATTCCAGTTGATACAACTATCGAATCTTCAACACATGGACAAAAAGCATCATTTGAGTATGTTGTTGAAAAAAATCCTCAATATTTATTTGTAGTTGATAGAGCTGCTATTGCTGGTGGAACTACTTCTGCAAAAGAATTATTTGATAATGAATTAATGAAGAAAACAGATGCATATAAAAATGATAATATTGTTTATTTAGATCCTGCAATTTGGTACACTTCAACTGGTGGATTTACATCTACAATGAAAATGGTAGAAGAAGTGGATTCCGCAATTAAGTAAATTTAATATTTTATATAGGAATAGCCATAATATATATTTAGATTAAAAATCTTATATATTATGGTTTTTTTTATTTTTCTTAAATGAATTTTGAGAAAGTTTTATTTAATAAAAATTATATTTATTAAATAAAAGAGTTTTTTATTACTAATTTATTAAAAAAATAAAATAATAATAATCAAAATAATAATTGACAAATATATCCATAAAGGGTATATTGTTATTAACTTTAGTATGATAAAGTGCAATAAGCTAGTTTATAAAATAAAAGGGGTGATTAAAATAAGCAATGTAATACCAGAAGGGACAAGGGATTTTACAATTGATGAATGCATAAAAAGAAGGAGAATAGTTGACAAGGTAACAGATATATTTGATAAATGGGGTTATAGCGAAATATCAACACCAACTATTGAGTACTATGAAACTTTTAATCATAAGTCACAAAGCTTAAAAGAAGAAGAAATGTATAAGTTTTTTGATAATAGAGGAAGAATTTTAGTATTAAGGCCAGATATGACAGTACCAGTTGCAAGAATGATTAATACTAAATTTAGGGATATATCATTACCTGTAAAACTTTATTATTCAGAAAAAGTATTTAGAGTTCATGAAAGCTTAGAAGGAAAAAAAAATGAATATTTAGATTGTGGTATTGAATTTGTAGGATTAGATGGAAAAAATATTGATTTAGAAGTTTTAGTTACAGCTATTGAAACATTAAAAGCTATAGGTAATAAAAAATTTAAAATAGAAATTGGAAATGTTAATATTTCAAAAGCAGCTTTAAGTGGAATAGGAATTAATGGAGTAGAGAAAAAAGTAATAATGAATCTTATAAATAATAAGAGTTTAATTAGTTTAAAGGAAGCTTTAGAATTACTTGATATTAGTGAAGAAAATAAAGAGTTTTTAAATAAATTACCTTGGCTTTTTGGTGGATATGAAATGATAGAAAAAGCGAAACAATTATCAGTTAATAAAAATATGACTGAGAGTATTATATATTTAGAAGATTTATATCTATCCTTAAAAGAGTTAGGATATGAAAAGTATATAACTGTAGATTTAAGTATGGTACCACGAGTTGATTATTATTCAGGAATCATATTTAAAGGGTATATAGATGGTATTGGAAAGGCTATATTAAGGGGAGGTAGATATAATGGGTTATTAAAAAATTTTGGACAAGATAAACCGGCAATAGGTTTTTCAATTGATATAAATGAATTAATTAATATTAATTATAATAATAAAAATAAATATCTTGAAGTTACTATTGATAATAATAATCCTATCAGTATGTTAAAAGAAGCTATTATAAAAACAAATGAAGGAAAAAGAGTAAATATTAAATATAAAAATAAGTAGGAGGTGGAGTATGAGCATAAGCATAGCATTAACTAAAGGAAGAATTGAAAAAGAAGTAATAAAAATTTTAGAAAAATCAAACTTTGGTATAGATGAGCTGAAAAATAAGGGGCGGAAATTAGTGTTCAATGATACTAAAGAAGATATAAAGTATTTTTTGGTTAAGGCTAATGATACAGTAACTTATGTTGAACATGGTGTTGCAGATATAGCTATAGTAGGAAAAGATACCTTGCTAGAGCGGGAAGAGGATTATTATGAGGTACTTGATTTAGGATTAGGTAAATGTAAATTTATTGTAGCAGCACTTCCAGATTCCAATATATTTAATAATGGTGGGCATATAAAAATAGCAAGTAAATATCCAACAGTAACAAAAAAATATTTTCAAAGTAGAGGTATGGATGTTGAAGTAATAAAAATAGAAGGTTCTGTAGAGTTAGCACCTATACTAGGAATTAGCAATGCTATTGTAGATATTATGGAAACAGGTACTACTTTAAAAGAGAATGGATTAATAGTTTTAGCTGAAATTTGTGATATTAGTACAAGAGTTATTATAAATAAATCTAGCTTTAAACTTAAAAGCAATGAAATTAATAGATTCCTAAATAAAATAAGAAGATGTATTAAATAAACATAGTTATTATAGCTATAAGGGGGCGAATTTTATGATAGATGTAATAGAGTATTCAAAATATGAAAAAAACAATCTACTAAAAATCCTTGAGGAAAGAAATAATACAAAGTCAAACAACATAGAAGATAAAGTTAGAAATATTATAGAGACGGTTAAAGATTATGGAGATAGAGCATTAATAAATTTTACTAAACAATTTGATAATATAATGTTAGAAGATTTAAGAGTAACGGAAGATGAAATAGAAGAAGCATATAATTCTGTAGATAAAGAATTTATTGATATATTAAAGGAAAGTAAAGAAAATATTAAAGCATATCATGAAAAGCAAAAAAAGTTAGATTATATATATACTAAAGAAAATGGAGTATATATGGGACAAAGAATAATTCCAATAGAGAGTGTTGGTGTATATGTACCAGGGGGAAAGGCTGCATATCCATCATCAGTATTGATGAATGTAATTCCAGCTAAAATAGCAGGAGTTAAAAAAATAGTAATGGTAACACCACCAAGTTTAAATGGAGAAGTAAATAAGAATATTTTAGCAGCAGCAAAAATTTCAGGAGTAGATGAAGTATTTAAGGTAGGTGGAGCACAAGCTATAGCTGCATTAGCTTATGGAACTGAAACTATAGAAGCTGTTTGTACTATTGTAGGACCAGGTAATGCATATGTGGCAGAGGCAAAAAGACAGGTTTATGGAAAAGTAGGAATAGATATGATTGCAGGTCCAAGTGAAGTGTTAATAATTGCAGATGAAGCTGCAAATGAAAAGTTTATAGCAGCAGATTTAATGGCTCAAGCAGAGCATGATGAAATGGCATCTTCAATTTTAATAACCACATCTATGAATCTTGCAAAAAAAGTAAATAATGAAGTGAAAGTTAAAGTTGAAGATTTAGATAGAAAAGAGATAGTAAAAAAATCCTTACAAAGTTATGGGAAGATAATAGTTTGTAATAATATTGATGAATGTATAGACATTTCAAACAAAATATCGCCAGAGCATTTAGAAATTCTTCTTAAAAATCCTATAGAATACTTAGAAAAAATAAAAAATGCAGGTTCTATATTTTTGGGAGAATATACACCGGAACCAATGGGAGATTACTTTGCAGGAACAAATCATGTATTACCAACATGTAGAAGTGCTAGATTTTCATCACCACTATCTTTAGATACATTTACTAAAAAATCATCCTATTTATATTATTCAAAGGAAGCTTTACTTAATTGCGGAGAGAAAGTTGTAAAATTTGCAAAAGAAGAAGGATTAACAGCTCATGGAAATTCTATAAAGGTTAGATTAGAATATGAAGAAAATTAATACGTATAAAAATATTATGAATAATAAGATAGGTATAAGAGTAAATGGAAATGAGAGTTATAAGAATTTAGATAATGAAGATTTGTTGAATGCACTTGAAAGTACCAAAAACACTAAGTTTAATAGATATCCAGATAGTGACTCTAAGAGGCTTAGAGAAGAGTATGGAAGATTAATAGATATGCCATTAGAAAATATTATAGCAGGCAATGGATCAGATGAAATGATATCATTAGTAATAGCAGTATATGTTAAAAGAAAAAGTGTAGTTATGACAATTAAGCCTGATTTTTCAATGTATGATTTTTATGTATCTCTAAATAATGGAGTTATTAAAAAGTTTGAAACAAGGGAGGACGGCAGTTTTTCTTTAGATGATTTCATAGCATTTGGAAAAGAGATAAATCCTAATCTTATAATTATTTCAAATCCTAATAATCCAACAGGACATACATTAAATAATATTGAAATATTAAAAATTTTAGATGTGTTTAGAGAAAGTAAAATTCTTATAGATGAAGCTTACTATGAATTTTACGGACAAACAATGCTTAAATATGTAAATGAATATAAAAATTTAATTATTACACGAACTTTATCTAAGGCATGGGGATTAGCTGCTCTTAGGGTAGGTTTTTTAATTTCCAATGAAGATAATGTAGTAGAATTAAACAAATATAAAGTTCCATATAATTTAAATCAACTTTCTCAAGATATTGCATGTAATATTATTAATCATCCAGAGAAGGTGATAAAAAACGTTGAGGAAATTGTAAGTGAAAGAGAACGTTTATATAAAAATTTAAAAGAAATAGAATTACGAAACAAAGAAATAATTACTTTTTATCCATCAAAGGCAAATTTTATTTTTGCTAAGAGTAAATACAAAGATAAAATTAAGGCTGAGATGGAAGAACAAGGAATATTGATTAGATATTTTAATGATGATACTTTTAGAATTTCAATTGGGGAAAGTTGGGAAAATGATTTAATCATAACCGTTATTAAGAAGGCATTAGGATATGAGGTGGAAAATAATGTGTAAAAGAATAGGGGAAATAAAAAGAGATACTAATGAAACCAATATAAATATGGAAATTAATTTAGATGGTAATGGCACTAATAAAATAGAAACTAATATTGGTTTTTTTAATCATATGCTTATGCTTTTTTCTTTTCATAGTGGTATTGATATAAATTTAATGGCAAAAGGCGATATAGAAGTATGTGATCATCATTTAGTTGAAGATGTTGGTATATGCTTGGGAAAAGCTATTAATAAGGCTTTAGGAGAAAAACGTGGGATAAAGAGATATGCTACTTGTTTTATACCTATGGATGAAGCTTTAACAATGGTCTCTTTAGATATTAGCGGAAGACCTTTTTTATATTTCGAAGGGGATTTTAGGCGAGAATCTATAGGGAATTTTTCAACTGAAATGGTTAAGGAGTTTTTTAAGGCAGTAGCATTTAATTCAGGAATAACATTGCATATTAAAGTCCTGTATGGAGAAAATGATCACCATAAGATTGAAGGGATATTTAAAGCTTTTGGAAGGGCATTAAAAGAAGCTATAGAGATATCCGGAAATAATATACCATCATCTAAAGGTAAAATATAATTTTGAATTTACAGCTAATATGTAAGGGGGCATTTGGAGATGATTGTTATTATTGATTATGGAATGGGAAATTTAAAGAGTGTTTATAATGCGTTAAGTACATTAAATTTACCTTGTAAAATTTCTAGCGATATAAGTGATATAAAGAATGCTGAAAAATTAATATTACCGGGGGTTGGAGCTTTTAATGAGGCTATGGACAACCTTTGTAATTATAGATTAATAGATGCAATAAAAGATAAAGTTAATAATGGATGTCCACTACTTGGAATATGTTTGGGGATGCAGATGCTTTTTGAAGAAGGATATGAAGGCGAAATTAGAAATGGATTAGGTTTTATTAAAGGAAAAATAAAAAGGATAGAACCAAAGAAATATGTAAAACTCCCGCATATAGGATGGAATAGATTGGAGACTAACAATTATAATAATATTCTTTATGGAGTTTCGGAAGAAAACTTTGTTTATTATGTTCATAGTTTTATGGCAAGAGATATGGAGGATGTAAATTTAGTAGCATATTCAGAGTATGGCGGAGTAAAAATTCCTGGGTTAGTAAATAAAGATAATATTTATGGAGCACAATTTCATCCAGAAAAAAGTGGAGAAATAGGTCTTAAAATACTTAGAAATTTTGGGGAGATGATTTAATGATTATAATTCCAGCAATAGATATTATAGAGCAAAAGCCTGTTAGACTTTATCAAGGAAATTATGAGAAAAAGGAAATAGTTGGACAAAGTGTATTAGATATAGCAAGGGGATTTGAGAGAGCAGGGGCTAAGTATATACATTTAGTTGATTTAGATGGAGCTAAAGACGGAAGACTTATTAACAAAGAAATAATTATTAATGTAGCAAAAAGTATAAATATACCTATAGAAGTTGGTGGAGGAATTAGAAGTTATGATGATGTAAAATATTTGGTAGATAATGGGGTAAGTAGGATAATTTTAGGGACTATGGCTATTGAAAATAAAGATGCTCTTAAAGAAATTATTACTGATTTTAAAGATAAGATAGCAATAGGAGTAGATTGTAGAAATGGATACTTATGTACAAGAGGCTGGATTAAGAAAAGTAATATAAATTATATTGAGTTTTCAAGAGATATGGAATCTCTAGGTATTAAAAACATAATAGTAACTGATATAAGTAAAGATGGAACATTAATGGGGTCTAATATAGAAATGTTGAAAGAGTTACAAAAAGAAGTAAATATAAAAATAACTGCTTCTGGTGGAGTAAGAGATATCCATGATATTAAAAAACTTAAAGAAATTAATATTTATGGGGTTATAATTGGAAAGGCTTTGTATAGTGGCAATATAAACTTAAAAAAAGCAATAGAAGTAGTTGGAGGTGCTTAAGTGCATACTAAAAGAATTATTCCTTGTTTAGATGTAAGAGATGGAAAGGTTGTTAAAGGAATCAACTTTGTAGGGATAAAGGAAATTGGAGATCCTGTGTTGTTAGGTGAATATTACTATAATCAAGGAGCAGATGAATTAGTATTTTTAGACATAACAGCTAGTCATGAAAATCGAGGAATAATGGAAAAAGTTGTTGAAAGGGTAGCAGAAAAAATATTTATTCCTTTTACTGTTGGTGGAGGTTTAAGGAATATTGAAGATATAAAAAGAATATTGAGGGCAGGAGCGGATAAGGTTAGTTTAAATTCAGCAGCAGTTAGAAATAAAGGGCTTATAAAGGAAGGAGCTTATTATTTTGGAAACCAATGTATTGTACTTGCTGTAGATGCAAAACGTAGGCAAGATAACAAAGGGTGGAATGTATTTGTTAATGGAGGAAGAATAGATACAGGAATTAATGTCTTAAAATGGATTGAAGAGGCGACAAAGCTTGGAGCAGGAGAAATATTATTAACGTCTATGGAGGCAGATGGAACTAAAAATGGTTTTGATATTGAACTTATAAAAAGAGCCAATGAAGTAACCAATGTACCAATAATTGCATCTGGTGGATGTGGTAAAATAGAAGATTTCTTAGAGGTTTTTAAAGATGGGATGGCTGATGCAGCATTAGCAGCATCGCTTTTTCATTATGGTGAGATAAGTATACAAGAGGTTAAAAAATATTTAAAGGAAAATGGCATTAATGTTAGAAGTTTTAATAACTAACAAATAAATTTAAAGTTTAATTTATAAAATATTTAAGTTATAAATAAGAATATATAAAGATGTATTATAGATAAAACAACAAAAATAAGGGGTATAGAAGGGATTAATATGACTAATATTAATAGGATTATTTTAGACTTTGAAAAAGGAAAAGGGCTTATTCCTACCATAATTCAAGATTATAAAACTAACGAGGTTTTGATGTTAGCATATATGTCTGAAGAAAGTTTTAAGTTAACATGTGATGAAAAAAAGACTTGGTTTTATAGTAGAAGTAGAAATGAGTTATGGAACAAGGGTTCTACATCAGGCAATTTTCAAGAAGTAAAAGAAATATGGGTAGACTGTGATAGTGATACATTATTAATAAAAGTAATTCAAAGGGGCGCAGCTTGTCATACAGGTGAAAAAAGTTGTTTTTTTAGGAGGATTGAGTAAAGTGATATTTGATGATTTATATAAAGTTATTAAAGATAGAGAAATTAATGGCAAGGATAAGTCATATACTAAATATTTATTAGATACAGGAACTGATAAGATATTAAAAAAAGTTGGGGAGGAATGTACAGAAGTGATAATTGCAGCTAAAGAAAATAATAAAGACGAAATAGTAAATGAAATTTGTGACTTAGCTTATCATTTATTAGTTCTTATGGTTAATAAAAAAATTGATATTGAAGATATAAATAATGAATTAGTAAAAAGACGAGATAAAATAAATAATTTTAAAGGTGAAAGAAAAAATATAGATATACTTTGATATAATAGTGTAGCGTTAGAAACTTAATCTTTCCTTATATATATAAATTATAATATAATGAAAATTAAATAAGTATTAGTTTAGAGACATCAAGGAGAATAAAATGATTAAAGCAGTAATTTTTGATTTAGATGGTACATTGTTAGATACATTAGAGGATTTAGCAAATGCATGTAATTATGCTCTTGAAGTTTGTGGTTTTAAAATCCATAATGTTAATGATTATAAAAGATTTGTTGGTAGCGGAAGGTATAAATTAATTGAGCGTATAGTTCCTGCAGAATATAAAAATAGTGAGGAAGTAATAAATAAAGTTTTAGGTTTGTTTGATGAATACTATGGAAAGCATATGATGGATATGACTAAACCTTATCCAGGGATTGTTAATATGTTAGAAGAGTTAAAGAAAAACAACATAAAGCTAGCAGTAGTTTCGAATAAACCTCATGAGTTTGCAGAAAGTGTAGTAAAGAAATATTTTGGAGAGACATTTGATATAGCCTATGGACAAAGACCTAACCATCCAGTTAAACCAGATCCTAAAACTGTGTATGAAGTTATTGAGTATTTAGGTGTTAATAAAGATGAATGTATTTATGTTGGAGATTCTGATGTTGATGTAAATACTGCAAAAAATGCAAATGTTAAAGCAGTTGGAGTTTCATGGGGATTTAGAGGTACAGGAGAGCTTAAGGAAGCAGGAGCAGACTATATAATATATACTCCTCAGGAAATAGAGAAGGTAATGAAGTAGGTATTGTAAAATATACACTAAGTCTAAATACACAATAATTAAGGTGTATTTAGACTTTTTATTGACAAAAATAAAAAAAAAACCTAATATATAATATATATTACCGATAGGAATACTAGGAAAAGAAAAATTGTATTAAAAAATCATACAAATGTGAAAAAGTAGGGTGAATTATGAAGATTTCAACAAAAGGAAGATATGGATTAAGAGCTTTGATAGATTTAGTTATAAATTCAGAAAATGAAAGTGTAACTTTAAAAGCTATATCGGAAAGACAAGAAATATCAGAAAGATATTTAGAACAAATATTTTCACTTCTTAGAAAAGCATCAATAATAATTGGAAGAAAAGGTGCACAAGGTGGATATACTTTAGCGAAAAGCACACAAGAAATAACAATAGGTGAAATATTAAGAGCGTTAGAGGGCGAAAGCTTTTTAATAGATATTAATGATGAAAAGTGTAATGATATAGAAAGCTTTATCAATAACAATCTATGGAGTGAAATTAATACTAAAATTAATAATTATTTTAATTCTATTACATTGAAAGAATTTGTTGAAAAATATAAAAGTGAAAAAGAAGAAATCATATACTACATATAATGAAAGCTTTTAATATAAGAAAAATAGGTATTTTAAAGTATAATAAATAATTAAGAAATATAATAAACCTAAATTAAATAATAAATTTAGGTTGATAATTATATAAAAAATAACATAAGAGGAGTTTAAAAATGAACAGTACATTTCTATCAGAGTTTATAATGATAACAAATTTTAAAACGATACTTTTTATTGCCATATTAGCAATTGTATTATTTGGTATTAATTTAATGGCAAAGAAAAAAGTAAAGTTTTCAACTAGAATGATAGTTTCAACTTTAGCAGGATTAGCATTAGGGTTATTAGTTCAAGTAGTTGCAGGTTTTCCGGATAATCCAGGTGATGTAACATGGATAAAAGAAGTTAATAAATGGTATGGCCTTATAGGTTATGGTTTCATGGATTTATTAAAAATGTTAGTAGTTCCACTAATATTTGTTTCTATAATAAGAGTAATAATAAACATGAAGTCAGGTGAAAACTTAGGGAAATTGACAACAAGATCAATTTTTGTTTTACTTGGAACTACAGCTTTATCAGCTATTGTTGGTATAGTTATAGGAAATTTATTTAAGCTTGGAGTATCTCAAACAGTAGTTACTGGAACAGGTGAAATAAGAGAAATTACCCCAGTTGTAGATACATTAAGAGGTTTATTACCATCAAATCCAATAGAAGCAATGGCTAGTGGAAATGTAGTTGCAGTTGTAATTTTCGCTGCATTTATAGGAAATTCAATGAAAATATTAAACAAAAAATATTCAGATGTAATAAAACCAGTTACAGATTTAGTACATGGATCTTACAAGATTATCACAAGTATAGCAATGACTGTTATTAAACTAATGCCATTTGCTGTAGTAGCATTACTTGCAAATACTATAGCAAGTAGAGGTATTGCTGCTATTTGGGAAGTTGTAGATTTTATAATTGCATTATATGTAAGTATTGCAGTAGTATTTGTAATTCATTTAATAATAATTGCATTAAATGGATTAAATCCATTTAAATATGCTAAAAATGTTGCAGAACCATTATTATTAGCATTTACATCACGTTCAAGCTTAGGAACTTTACCTGTTACAATCGAAACTTTAACAGATAAAGTAGGAGTTGAAAATGGTATAGCATCATTTGTTGGAAGTCTAGGGTCTAATATGGGGATGAATGGATGTGCAGCTATTTATCCAGCATTAATGGCAGTTACATTAGCAAATATGTCAGGAACACCTAAGGATTTAAGTTTTTATGGAATGCTTGTAGTTATTATTGTAATAGGTTCACTTGGAATAGCAGGACTTCCAGGGAGTGCAACAATGGCTGTTTCAGTAGTTATATCAGGTATGGGAATGGGAGCATATTTCCCTCTTGCAGGTGGAATAATTGCTATTGACCCTATATTAGATATGGGACGTACAATGTTAAATGTTAACGGAACAATGGTTACAGCAGTAACAGTTGGAAAGAGTTTTGATAAAATAGATAAAGAAAAATTTAAAAACTCATAAGTTATATCTAAATTTTAACTGAATATATAAAGTAAATTAAATATCAAATTAAAAAGCCGTATAGAAATAAACTGTAAGTTGTTTTAAGCAGAGTTATTTTTATAAGGCTTTTTTTATTGAAAAAACTAAGGTTAATATATTATTATATATTATTATTACACTTTTTACTATATTAAATAGTATTTTGATGAAGTGGTAAATATAATGTAAAAAAATATTGAATTTTAAAGTTAGTTTCATAAAAATTTCATATTAGAATTATACCAAAATTAAATTTATTTACCATTAAAATACTTTTGGTATGAATCAAAATGTAGTAAAATATAAGTTATGTAATGTAAGCTAAGGTTAAATGAATGGAGAATCAAATTATGGAGAAAAAGAAGAAAAAAAAGAGGATTAAAAAAAATAATGGAAAGATATCAGTTGTTAAAAGATTAGGATTAGTAGAAAAGATAATTTGTGGTATTTTAGTTGGGTTAATAGTAAGGGTTGCATGGATAACTTTAGTAAGGGGTAATGAATATAAGGTTTTAGCAAATTCAGAATGGCAGAATGAGTTAAGTATTACTGCTAAAAGAGGGGATATTTTAGATAGAAATGGTGATACATTAGTAACATCTGCAAATGTTTATAGAATTGATTTTGATTTAAGTGCTATTGATAGTTATTTAGAAGAAAATCAGTTGACAAAAGAAGATATTTCTAAAACCATAGCAGATACATTAGAAATAGATAAAAATAAAGTTTTAGAAGTATTGAACGCTAAACTTGAAAATGGAGAGGTTAATCAATATCCAAATCTACTTAGAGCTATAAGTAAAGAACTTGCTGATAAGGCGAAAAGTTTAAAAATATTTGGTCTTATGGTTTCTAGAGAGATAGAAAGATATTATCCAAATAATAATTTTCTTGCAACTACTTTAGGAGGAATTAATTCAGAAGGAAATGGATTAACAGGTATAGAACTACAATATGATGATGAATTATCTGGTATACCAGGAATGAAAGTTGGGGGATTTGATAACTGGGGCAATACATTGCCATTTGTACCTTATAAGCTTACACCAGCAGTAGATGGGAAAGATTTAGTTTTAACTATAGATGGAACATTACAACAAATAGCAGAAGAAGTAGCTCAAAAGGGGCTAGAAGAACACAAAGCTAAAGGTGTATATGTAGTAATTATGGATCCAAATAATGGAGAAGTATTAGCTATGGTAAATAAACCAGATTATGATCCTAATGAACCATATGAAGGGTATGAAACTTTTGAAGGTGAAACAGAAGGCGATCAAATTCAAAATATGTGGAGAAATAAGATAATTAGTGATACGTTTGAACCAGGTTCTACATTTAAAATAATTACAATGATTGCTGCTATGGAAGAAGGACTAGTTAATGAAAATGAAATTTTCAATTGTACAGGCGGAGTTCACTATGGCGATACTTACGTAAAATGTTGGAATACTGCAGGACATGGTAATCAAACATTACCTGAGATATTAAAGAATTCATGTAATGTTGGTTTTATAGAACTTGGAGAAAGATTAGGAATTGAAAAATTAAATGAATATATTTATAAATTAGGCTTTGGTAAGTTAACAGGAATAGATTTACCAGGAGAAGCAGAAGGGATAATAAAAGCAGCTGAAGATGTAACGCCAATAGATCTTGGAACAATTTCTTTTGGACAAACTAATACAGTAAATGCAATGCAACTTATGACTGCTTTTAATGCTGTAGCTAATGGTGGTGATTTAATACAACCTCATATAGTTAAAGAAATAACTTCAGTTAATGAAAATGGAACTAGAATTATAGAAGAAACAATTAAACCTACTATTAAGAAAAATGTATTATCAGAGGAAAACACAGCTATATTAAGAGGGTATTTAGAAAGAACAGCAACACAAGATGGACCAGCAGGTTCTTTTGTTCAAGGATATGATGTAGGAGCTAAAACTGGTACAGCACAAAAGGTTGATTTTAATACTGGAGGATATTCAGCAGATAAGTATATTGCATCAATTGTTGCTTTAGCACCAGTTGACAATCCTCAAATTACAGCGTTTATTGCTGTTGATGAACCGAGTACAGGGATTTATTATGGAGGACAAGTTGCTAGTCCATTGATGAAAGAATTATTTACAAAAATATTCCGATATATGGATACACCTCTTGCAAAAGAAAGATTTGGGTTATCAAGAAATGTAATAATACCGGAAGTAAGAGGAAAATCTTTAGATGAGGTTAAGGAAATATTAAATGCTAATAATTTAGAGTTTGAGGTAAAAGGTAATGGAAAGACAGTTGTTTCTATGGAACCTTATCCAGGAACAACAGTTAAAGAAGGTGCTAAAATTACTTTAACAGCAAAAGATACTACGCAAATACAAAAAAATATAAATATGCCAGATTTAAAGGGAACTACAGTAGAATTTGCAGCTTCAATTTTAGATAATTTAGGATTGGATTATACAATATCCGGAATTGGGACAGTATATCAACAAAGTATTCCAAGTGGAACTGTAGTTAAAAAAGATACTAAAGTAGAAATTATCCTTAAAGAGGAATCAGAATATTAATTCTACAAGTGGGAGGTGAAATATGAATAAGTATAAGAGTACAACTCAAAGAAAAAAAGTAAGTAAATCTAAAAGAGTTAAGAAAAAAAATTTAAAAAAGAAGAAGGTTAAAATGGGTGAAGTAAATCTTGGTTTATTCTATACTATTTTAGCACTTGTAGCTATTGGGGTTGTGATGGTTTTTTCAGCTAGTTCATATTATGCATTATATGAACAAGAAAATGTATTTCATTTCTTATATAAAGAAATAATTTGGGCTGTAGGTGGGTTAATTGCATTATTAATTATTATGCAATTTGATTATCATAAATATAAAAAGGCGACAATTTTATTATATGTAGTAGCAATTTTATGTTTAGCTGTAACGCCATTTATTGGAGTTGAAGTAAATGGAGCTAAACGTTGGCTTGATATTTTTGGAATATCATTCCAACCATCAGAGCTTGCAAAGTATGCAACTGTATTTTTCTTAGCATATATGATTGAAAAAAGAGGTAGAATGCAAGAAAGTTTTTGGAAAGGGCCTATGTTTTATCTAGTATTTGTAGGGATTTTAGCTGGGTTAGTATTAGTAGGAAGAAACTTAAGTATTACAGCAGTTATAATGTTTGTTGCATTTATAATGCTTTATGTTTCTGGGATGAAAAGAAAACATATAGCAAATATATTTGCTATGGGGGGAGTCTTAGGAGTATTAGCTATTCTTATAGAACCTTATAGAATTGCGAGAGTGTTGAATTTTACTAATCCATTTAAAGATGCATCTGGAGATGGATATCAATTAGTTCATTCTTTTTATGCATTAGGTTCAGGTGGGTTATTTGGAGTTGGTCTTGGTAACTCAAAGCAAAAGGCATTATATATGCCAGAACCACATAATGACTTTATATTTTCAATTATAGGTGAAGAGTTTGGATTAGTTGGATGTACAGTTGTAATTGGATTATTTTTAATTTTAATATTCCAAGGTTTAAATGTAGCAGCAAAAGCTAAAGATAAATATGGAAGATTATTAGCTATTGGAATTACTTCTGTAGTTGGGATACAAGCGATAATAAATATTGCAGTTGTAACAGGAAGTATGCCTGTTACGGGAGTTCCTCTTCCGTTTATAAGTTATGGAGGTACTTCACTTGTATTCAATTTATGTGCTATGGGAGTATTACTTAATATTTCTAGTCAGCGTAGAGTACCAAATAAGGAAGTAAAACCTAAGGAAATAGAAGAAAATCAAACCAATAATATCTATAGCTTTAGTAATTATAATAAATAAAGTTTTTGATAAAGGTCTTAGTATAGTTTTGTAAAACTAATATTAGGACCTTTTATACAATAATAAAGGCAATATCCAGATGATTATAGTAAATTTAGATTTATGATGACAAAGATAAAATTAGAACAAATGAGCTATCTAAAAAAGGGTGGAATAACTAAGACAAATCTTTCAGTACTTAAAAATAATAAATCAAAAGTTATTATTTTTTTAATTTTATATAAAATATGTAATACTTTAGAGTACTAATGAAGTGATATTTTAGAATATAGAAATGATAATAAAGAGTAAGGAGAGAGAAGAAAATGAGATGAAGAGAGAGTCCAAATTTATAATAAAGAAGATATGGTTAATATCAATAATTATCTTTATAACTGTGATTATATTAAGTTGTTTTTTTAAAATAAAATTTTTTATATTTGGAATTAATCCAAATTTTTTATATTATATTTTATTTCTCATTATTATTATATGTCCAATTGTATTTTTCTGTTGTGAAAAAGAAGATATGTTATTAGGAAAGTTAATTTATACTATAACTATGGTATTAATTATAGCAATAAGTATGTTTATTTATATGTTTTTATTTAGTGGAAATAAATATTTTACTTTTAAATCTCCACAAAGAACTAATGATTTAGTTATAGAAGAAAAAAGTTTTCTTTTAAGTGGTATTAGCACATTTTATGAGAAAAAATTTGGAGTATTTATTAAACCGCTAGATATTGAAATAAATATAGATGATGGATTTAGACCATTTTCAACTGACTCATATGAAATAAATTGGATAGATGAAGATACAGTTAATGTAAGATATAATTATGGTAATGAAGATGTGTGGAAAAGTGAAATTATAAAATTAAAATGAAGCAATATAGAGATGGAGAAGAACAATAAACTTGATAGAAAGAAGTTTATATCAAATTCGCTAATAGAGATTATTATAAAAATGAAAAGAATTATTAGTTTAAAGGATAATTAAATAAGAGGAGAGGTATAATGGAAATACTATTAATAATTTTAATTGGTCTTATGATATATAATATTACTATACATATTCCAAATAAATTAAAAGAGCAAGATGAAAAACAAAGATTGCATTTTGAGGAATTACGCATAAGATTGAATAGGATAGAAAACAGTTTAGAAGAGATAAGAAATATGGAGTAAATAATATGGATATTTTTAAAATATTAAATAATGATATTGAAGGACTTAATGAAGAAGAGCGTGAATTTGCCGAGAACTTTAATGAGACTTTACGTGAAAAGATTATAGATGAACTTGCTATATATGAAACTAATGAATTAATTAAAGATTTAAAAAGTGATGAAGAAATATTTAGAGAAAAAATAGAGTATATATTTATTTATGGGAAAAAGGGATATAATAAAATGCCAACAAAAGCATTAATAGATATATACCTTGATAAGAAAAATGAAGGTGACTTTATTAATTTAATTGAAAGTCTAAGTGAAATTTAATAATACCTCAGGGGAAGTGAAAAATAATTTCCTCTGAGGTGTTTTTATTAGAAAAACCTAAAAAATATAATGCTTAATTTTTAAGATTTATAGTTTATAGAAGAATTTAAAAAATTTTAAATAGCGATAAAAAACATTTAAACAAAATAGGTTGTTCATACGTCTATATAATAGAATTAAATAAAATAGTACTATTTACATAATTTTAGATGGGAGAATACATTAATGATTAAAATTAGGGGTAGGAGTTTAGAAAAGAGATTTGAAGACTCTGTAAAAGAAAATAAAGAAAAATTTTATAGGTTGGCTTATTATTATGTGAAAAATCATCATGATGCAATGGATATATTGCAGGAAAGTATTTTGAAAGGATACTCTAATTTATCTAAGATAAAGGATGAAAATGCTATAGATAAGTATCTTAGTAGGATAATAGTTAATACAGCAGTAGATTTTATAAGAAAAAATTCTAAAGTTGTAGTTGTAGAGAATGATTATTTAAAGGATAAGTCTGTAGATGATGAAAAATCGGAAATAGGTTTAGTTATTGATACTCTTCCAGAGGAGCTTAAGGATGTTATAATTTTGAAATATTTTCATGGATATAAAATTGATGAAGTTGCAGAGGTTTTAGGTATTTCTATTTCTACTGTTAAAAATAGAATGCATAAGGCATTAAAAATATTAAGAGTAGAAATTAAGGAGGAGAGTTATGAGTAAGAATTATTTAGATGATGAAAAATTAAGATATGAAAATATAGAAATTCCTGAGGAACTTGATTTTATGGTGAGAAAGACATTGAAAGAAGGGAGAAGAAAAAGAAATTTAAAGAAATTTTATAAATATGGAAGTGGAATAGCATGCACATTTTTGCTGTTTGTAGTATTAGTAAACATTTTTCCAAATGTAGCTTATGCTATGAGCAAAGTTCCTGGTCTTGATAAACTGATAGAACTTGTGACTTTTGATAAAGGCTTTGATAATGCTGTAGAAGAGGGGCTGGTTAAAGAAATTAACTTTCAAGAGCAAAAGAATGGAGTGAAGCTTAAAGTAAATACTATTGCTGGAGATTGGAAGAGACTTTGGTTAGGATATGAGATATCAGGAGAAAAAAATTTAGGGGTTGATATTAGTATTGTTACTGAAACAGGAGGTGTATCATGGAGTACATTTTATACAGAACCATATAGTATTAAAAATGAAGAAGGAGAACAGGAATCATATATAGAGATAGCCTTTGAAGAATTTAATGAAGAATTTACTTTAGAGTTTAATGTTTATGACAAGGAAAAAGGAAGAAAAGATGATTTAAGCAAGGAGTATCTAGCAAGTTTTTCTGTACCGATAAAGCTTGAAAAAGAAATATTTAATAGTGAATTAATGGATATATCCTTAGATAATACAATTATTAACACTGAAATTGGAGATATAGAAGTAGTAAGTTTAAAAACTAGTAAAACAAGAACTATTATGGAATTTAAGCTTAATAGTGATATATATGATTATATGACCTTTGAAAATCCTAGACTTATAGATAATGAAGGAAATGAATATGAAGTAAGTTCATCTTATGAAAGTCAGGGTTTTGAAAATAACTTTATAGAACTTCAAGGTGAAATAAAGGAAAGTATTAAATCTTTAACCTTTGTTTTTGATGAAATGTATTATGCTAGAAAAGATAATAGAAATATTATAATAGACTTAAAAAATAAGGGAGTTAAACCTAACGATTACAATATTGAATTTGTAAGTTTTATAGGAAATAATCTTACTTTAAAAGCAAGGGATGTTAAAAGTATTTCTTTTGACAATATTATACTTGAAAATGGAGAAAGTTTAATTAGTGAAAGTGGGGTATCTTGTATAAGTGATGAAGAAAACAATGAATATTATGTTAAGTCATATTTAAAATTAAATGATACAATACTAGATGAAGTAAAACTTAAAATATTTTGGATAATGAAGGATAGTGTTAAAGGTGATTATATAGAATTAATAAAACAATAAAATGAATTAAGAGTTAATCTAATAATTGGATTAACTCTTAATGTTATTTTATATTATTTCTTTAAGGGAATTAATTTTTTTATAATTACTTACCTTTAATTATTTATTCTTTTGTAAGTTATATAAACTATAAATATAGTATAGTTTGTTATGATAAAATTATAAGAACAGGTAATTATATCAAGAAATAAAGTAGTTGATATATCATATATTATATAAAGAAGATTATTTTAGACATTGATATTAAAATTTACTTTTTAGTAAAAATAAAGTTTAGAGGTGAAGTAAATGAAAATATTATTAATAAAAATTGAACTTAGGGCAGAATGGGTGCATTCATTAAAAGAAAAAAGAATGATAGTCTTGAGCCTTTGTAAAAGGCTTACTAATAAGTTTAATGTGTCAGTGTCTGAAGTTGATCATCAAGATGTACATCAAAGTATAGTAATAGGTATATGTAGCGTTGGAACTTCAAGAGATGTACTTCAAGCTTTAAAGGAAAAGATTTTAGATTTTATTGAAGATAATACTGATGCAGAACTTTTAAAAATAGAAGAAGAGGTTATGGATTATTAGAAAGAATATTTAGTATAAAAAATAAAAAAAGTATATAGAAGTTATTGACAAAAATCTTCAAGTAATATATATTAATATCAACAGCAGAAAATATTGGAAAATTTAATAGATAATCTTATCAAGAGTGGTGGAGGGACTGGCCCTGTGAAACCCAGCAACCTATTAACAGTTAAAAGTTAGTAGTTAAGGTAAAACTTCAATGGTGTTTTAAAATTTGGAGATTTTAAAGAAATTTTAACCTTAACAATCAACTAATAACTATTAATGTGGTGCTAATTCCTGCAGTTTTTTAACTGAGTGATGAGAGGGTAAATTTAATAAGTGTATTTATACGTACTTGAGTTTATTCTCTAGTGCGTTTTTTTTATATTTTTTCTTAAATTAATAAAAAGTATAGTATTTAAGTAGTAAGCTTAAAATTTATGATTTTTATTATTAACTAAATGGAGGTGGACAAACATGATTAAAATGCAAAATGTAAAAAAGAGTTTTGGAGATATAGAGGTTTTAAAGGATATTTCACTAAATATAAATGAAGGTGAAATATATGGACTTATTGGACATAGTGGGGCAGGTAAATCAACACTTTTAAGATGTATAAATGCCTTAGAAGATTATAATGACGGATCTATAGTTGTTATGGATAAGGAAGTTAACAAATTAACTGAAAAAGAAAAGAGAGTATTCAGAAAAGATTTAGGAATGATATTTCAAGGATTTAATCTTTTAAATAGAAAAACTGTATATGATAACGTAGCACTTCCATTACAAGTGTGGGGAGAGGATAAGGCTTGTATAAAAAAGCGTGTTAATGAGCTTTTAGAGATTGTAGGGCTTTCAGATAAAGCAAAAAGTAAACCAAAAGAGCTTAGTGGAGGACAAAAACAAAGAGTTGCTATAGCTAGAGCATTAGCATTAGAACCAAAGATTCTTCTTTGTGATGAAGCAACATCAGCTTTAGATCCTAAAACAACAAAAGATATACTTTCACTTTTAGACGATATCAATAAAAAATTAGGAATTACAATAGTTGTTGTTACCCATCAAATGGAGGTTGTAAAGCAAATTTGCCAAAGAGTTGCATTGCTTCAAGGTGGAGTATTAGTAGCAGAAGGAAAGGCAGAGGAGGTATTCTTAAGACCAGAAGTATCGCTTAAAAAATTCTTAGGAGAAGATGAAGAAGATGCACTACCAAATACCGGAGTTAATATTAAGTTATTTTTCCCAAGTAATTCTTCAGAAAATGCTCTTATAACTAAGATGGCAAGAGAACTTAATATAGATTTTTCTATAGTTGGAGGAAGGCTTGAAAAGTTTAGAGATGAGGTATTAGGTAGCTTGACTATAAATATAGATGAAAAGGATAGAGAGGAAGTTATGAAATATCTTTCATCTAAAGATGTTATATTGGAGGTGTTATTATAATGGATAGTAAAATGATTAATATAATAATAGAAGAGTTTGGAAAAACTGTTTATATGGTGTTTTTTTCAACATTATTTGCAAGTGTTTTAGGATTTTTATTAGGAATAATATTAACAGTTACAAGTGATTCTGGATTAAAACCTAATAAGGTTATTTATAGAGTTTTAGATGTAGTAATTAATGTGCTTAGAAGTTTTCCTTTTATAATTTTAATAGTAGCTATAATTCCATTTACTAGAGCTATAGTTGGAACATCTATTGGTGAAACTGCAGCAATAGTACCACTTACAATTGCAGCTGCACCTTTTGTGGCAAGGATAATAGAAGGAGCACTAAAGGAAGTTGATCCAGGAGTTATAGAAGCTGCAAAATCATTTGGAGCATCAAATACTCAAATAATATTTAAAGTTATGATTAAGGAAGCAGTACCATCAATTATTTCAGGATTAACATTAACAGTAATTAGTATAATTGGTTATTCTGCAATGGCAGGTAGTGTTGGAGCAGGTGGAATTGGTAAATTAGCAATAAGTTATGGTTTCCAAAGATTTAACACGGAAGTTATGATTGTTACTGTAGTTATTCTTATAATAATAGTCCAAGCTCTTCAAAGCTTAGGTAATTACTTATATAAGAAATTAAGTTAATTATGTTATATATAAATTATTAGTAAATAAATATAAATTTAAGTTGTAAGAAGTATTAATTAAAATATGTAAATAGTAATTAAAAGTTATTTAAATAAATAAGTTAATAAGTAATATTAAAAATAAATTTTAGGGGGAATTTTAAAATGAAGAAAAAAATTTTAGCAGGAATTTTAGCAGGAGTATTATCATTAGGTCTTATAGGATGTGGAAGTAATGGAGCTACATCTAATGAAGGAAGTAATTCAAGTGATGATAAAATAATAAAAATAGGAGTTTCTCCAGAACCACATGCATCTATAGTGGAAGTTGCAAAGCCACTTTTAGAGGAAAAAGGATATACAGTAGAAATAGTAGAATTTAATGATTATGTTCTTCCAAATACAGCGGTAGAAGAAGGTGAGTTAGATGCAAACTACTTCCAAACAATTGCATACTTAGAATCATTCAATGATGAAAAAGATACTCATCTTACTTATACAGCAGAGATTCATTTAGAACCAATGGGAGCTTTTTCTAATAAGTATAAATCTTTAGATGAAGTAGAGGATGGAGCAACAGTTGCAATTCCTGATGATACTTCAAATGAAGCAAGGGCATTAAAAGTATTAGCAGCAGCTGGGCTTATTGAAATAAATGATGGTGATTTAATAACAGTTGCAGACATAACTTCTAATCCTAAAAATTTAAATTTTAAAGTTCTTGAGGCAGCAACATTACCAAGAGTTTTAGAAGAGGTTGATATTGCAGTTATAAATGGTAACTATGCATTAGAAGCAGGGCTTGATGTTAATAATGATACAATTTGTAAAGAAGATAAAGATGCTGATGATTTACAAGGTAGAAGAAATGTTTTAGCAGTTAAAGAAGGTAATGAAAATACTCAAAAAATTAAAGATTTAACAGAAGCACTTACTTCTGATGAAGTTAGAGAATTTATTGAAAAAGAATACAACGGGGCTGTAGTTCCTGTATTTTAATAAAAAAGTTAAGTTGTAAGTATTATTAAAAGATTAGTATTAAAAATAGGGCAAATAAGTATAATAATATATAGAGAAATTATTTATATAATATTAATAGGGGCAAAGTAATATTATAAAAATAGGGGGCTATTAAAAATAGTAAAAAGAGGGAAGAAACTAAAATTTCTAACCTCTTTTTTTGTATTTATAGATTTGTATATAGATACGAATATAACATAATTGAAGATACTTGTAAGCACAATAAAAAAATAATCTAATATAATAGAATATGAAGCTAATTTAATAAGGAGATAATGCCTGTGGCAGTATGGATATTAGATGCAGCTCATGGTGGGAAGGATTTTGGAGCTATTTCAAAAGATGGCATAAAAGAGTCTGAATTTGTACTTGAAGCTGCTTTAGAGGCAAAAAAGCATTTAGAACGTAATAGTGAAAAGGTTATTTTAATAAGAGATGAAGATAAAACATTAAGTAAAGAAGAAAGAATAGATATAGCTAATAATACAGATGCAGATTATTTCATAAGCTTCCACATGAGTTTTAGTAAAGATGAAAGCAAAAGAGGGGTAAAGGTATTAGTAGTAAATGAAAATGAGGAAAATTATAGATTAGGTAGGCTTGTTAGAGATGAAATTTTTAGTGATCTTAGAACTAATGATTTAGGGGTAATTAAAAATAATGAGTATAAAATATATAACAATTTAAAAAGCATAGGGATTATAGTTTATGGTGAATATTTATCAAATAAAGAAGCTATGAATGAATTTGATGCAAAATCATATGGTATGATGGTAGCGAAGGCAGCATTAGCTTTTAGAGATAAAGTTTTATTATTATCTCCAGTAACAGAACCTAAAAAAACACAAAAGAGATATTGGAGACTTTGTATAGGATATTATAGTGATTACGATGAAGCTGTAAAAGCTATGATAAAAGAGCATAAAAATGGAGTAAAAAATGCACACATAATACCTTATGAGGGAAGATAATTTTATATGAATATACATTTTAAATGTGAATAAAAGATGAAGTTTTTTTAGAATGTAATTAAATTAGAAAAGTAAATAATAAAATATATAGAGAAGAGTAGGGAGTTAGTGGAGTGCAGTTGTGAAAAAAAATAAATATGGCTGGAGATTAATTTGTTTTTGCTTAATTACTATAACATTATTTGGAGAAATATTTTTAATTTGTTTGATTATGAAAGATGAAAAAACAATTAATGTGACAAGTAGGAATGCCATTGAAATAAATGATTATAGTATAGAAAATAAAAATCATATATATAAATATACTGCTGAAAATTTGAAATATGATATAGAAGAAGCAAATAATAATGCAGAGAAAATAAAAGACGGACCTAATATAGATAAAATAGAAGAATCATTAGTGGAGTATTTAAATGAATATGATGATAAAATAGGACTAGTTTTTTATGATATTAATAGTGAGAGAGTTATTAAGATTAATGAGAATGAGGAATTTGTTGGAGCTAGCACTTATAAAGTGTTTATGAATATAGCGGCATATGAAACAATAAAGTCAGGATATGGCTCTTTAGATGATGTAATTTATTATAGTGATGTATATTATGAAGGCGGTACAGGAATACTTCAATCAGAAAATTTTAGTTGTTTAGATGTACAAACTCTACTAGATTATTCAATAATTTATTCAGATAATATTGCAACTAATATGGTAACTGGATATTTAGGCGGAATGTATACAGTATTATACACTGTAGGAGAGATATTGGATGAAAGTATTTGTGTAAGTGATAATATAATAACTCCTAATCAGATGTTTGCAGCATTAAAATTTATATATGATAATAAAGGCGAAGAATATTATAGTCATATGATAGAAACAATGGAAAAAACAATATTTCATGAAAGAATAGATAAAGATTTACCACAAGAGATTGTAGCACATAAGATAGGAACATATGGAATGTATATACATGATGTCGGAATAGTATTTGTTAAAGATAATCCATATATACTTGTTGTTTATACTTGTGGGATAGATAATGCAGATGAAGTTATATCTAATATATCTAATATTATATATAATGAATATGATAAGTTATAGATAAAGTGTTTTAAATGTTTGTTTTTATGAATAACCATAGTAAGTAAAATATAAACTCGTAAAGTGGTATAAAGTATAGGTAGAGGCTATATTTTATACTACTTTTTTATATATAAAAAGACAAACTTTAAAAATGGTAAAAAATAAAGTATACTTAAGTGAGATTTCAAAATCAAATTAGTTAATAAAGGTATTTATTATTTTAATAAGTAAGAAAATTTGTTTAATATATAAAGAAAATATAATTAATATATAGCTTGGGGGAAGGGAAAATTAATATGAATATTTCAAAGATAAATATAGGCGTAACTGGACAAGATTTAATGAGTATGTATAATGATTTTGTTGAAATAAAGGAGTTAAGCTTAGAAAAAATAGAAATAAAGGATGAAATAATAATAGTAGGAAAATTTACTAAAGGTGTAGTAATTAATTTTGAGTGTAGAGTAAAGTTAAGTTCTATGCAGGATGGATTAATATTAGGAATGGTAACTGGATTTAAAATTTTAAACATAGGAATAGCTTCATTCTTAAGAAAGGTAGCATTGAAATATGCGCTTAAATCTTTAAGTGATAAAGGAATATCTTATGATAAGGGAAAGGTTATAGTTCAGTATAAGTACTTATTAAAAGATATACCATATGTAGACTTTGATATTAATGATATTAATTGTTCACATGAGGCATTACAGCTAGAACTTAAAAATTTACAAATTTCTTTAGGTGGAGAACTAAAAAAGGAAGTAGAGTTATTAAGCTTTAATAAAAAGGAAGAAGCTGATGTTAACGAAGAAATTAAAAAAGCTTCAGATGGATATACAAGTGGTAGGGCTATAGTAGAAAACAAATTACCTGAAAAGGCTAAAAAGTATAGTGATTATATATTTGTATTACCAGATATAGTTGCGCTTATATATAGACTTCTTAAAGATAAGAGAGTATCTATGAAAACAAAAGTTGTAATTTCAGCTGCTGTAGCTTATATTGCAGTACCAAGTGATATTATTCCAGATAAGGTGCCTTTTGTAGGGAAGATAGATGATATTGCAATAGGAATTTTTGCTTTAAATGTTATTATGACAGATGTACCTTTAAATATAGTTTTAGAAAACTGGCAAGGTAAAAATGATATAATTTTAGTTGTTAAGAATTTAATTGAATATGCAACTAACTTTACAGGAGCAAAAAATATTGATAGTCTTTATAGAGTTGTAGAAGAAGTTTTATCTGTTTAGAGTGATAGGATACAAAAGAAGTTTTATAAAATAAAGTTGGAAAAATTAAGTGTATTTAAAAAATTTGCTTAGTTTGTAGGAAAGGATGAAGATTTTGAAGTATTATGCTGTTTATAGAGGAAAATCTGGAGCACCTAAGATTTTTACTTCTTGGGATGAATGTAAAAAAGAAGTAATTGGGTTTAAGGGAGCTATATATAAAAGCTTCACAAGCGAAAAAGAAGCTATTAATTTTATTGCTTTAAATTCAGAAGGAAAAAGTACTGGTTCAGATATAGTAGAAGAAAATGAAGAAGGATTATTTATTTATGTTGATGGAAGCTTTTCTGTGGAGAAAGGGAATTATTCTTTTGGATTAGTGGCAGTTTTAGATGGAAAAATAATTCATGAAGATAAAGGGCAAGGATTTGATAGTGAAGCAGTGGCACTTAGAAATGTTAGTGGAGAGGTTTTAGGGGCTAAAATGGCTGTGGAGTTTGCTATAAATAAAGGATATAAAGAAGTTACTATAGCATATGACTATCAAGGTGTTGAATATTGGGCTCTTGGAACTTGGAAGAGAAACAATAGAATAACTTCAGAATACCACGAATTTATGCAGAATAGAATGAAAGATATTAAAATTAAATTTAAAAAAATTAAAGGTCATAGTGGAGATAAATTTAATGATATGGCAGATAAGTTAGCAAAAGAAGCATTAGGAATTAGTTAATAATTAGAAGTTATTAGATTTAAAGCAAAAATTAGAGTAAATTTTCTTAAATTACGCATACTACATTTAGAAATAGAAATGTGAGGTGTTTATTTTGGGAAAAGTAATTAAAAGTTTAGCAATTGGTACTGCTTTTGGTGTTGCAATTGGTGTAATGATATTACCAGAGCTTGATAGAAAAACACAAAGAAATATAAGAAAAACAAGTAAAAGAATTATGGGAGCTGCTGGGGATGTTTACGACAATGTTTTAGATTATATTGGAGGAAGTTTCTAGCTAATTATTCCAAATTTAAAATAGAATAAAGTAAGTACAATATAAAAACTGTTATAGAAATCTGTAACAGTTTTTTATCTTTATATTAAATAAGATTGAAAAAAATGACTAAAATCTATATTTATTTACAAATTTTTATGGTATAATAAAATAAATTAAGTAATTTTTTAATACTATATTTGGGGTAAAGGATGACTAATATATGGAGATACTAACTTTAGGTGAAAAAATCAAAAGAAGAAGAAAAGAATTAGATATGACACTTAAGGACTTAGCTGCTGATAGAATAACTCCTGGGCAAATAAGTTTGGTAGAATCGGGCAGATCAAATCCTTCAATGGACTTATTAGAGTATTTAGCAGGAGCACTTAAAACATCGACAGAATATTTAATGGAATCAGAAGAGACTCAAGCCGAAAAAATATGTATGTATTATGAGCAAATGGCAGAAGCATATATATTAACTGAAGATTATATTACTGCTGAAAAGTACATAGAAAATGCTATGTTTTATGCTGAAAAATATAATTTAGAATATAGAAAAGCAAAAAACTTATATTTAAGAGCAACTATACATAAAGAAAAAGATGAATTGGTTTTAGCACAACAATATTATTTATCTGCAAACGTAATTTTTATAAAAAATAATAATTGTGAGCAAGTAGTTAATACATTTTTAAATTTAGGTAAGATAACTTTAGAGTTAAAAGCATTCCATTCGGCCACAAGTTATTTAAGACAGGCTGAAAAAGTATATTTAGATAATAATATTGGAAATGATGCTATGCTTGGTGAAATATACTATATAATGGCTGAGGGATATTTTAAAATCGATAATATAAAGAAATCTATGGATTATGCATTTCTTGCCAAACAAAAATTTGAACAATTACAAAACAAGGAAGAGTATGGAAAAGCATTATTGCTATTAGCTCAAGATTATAATAAAAATGGTGATTTAGCTAATGCTATAAAATATTCTAAAAAGACATTAGAGGTTTATACTGAGTTAAAGGAAGAAAAAAGTATTTCAACTATAGAAAATAATTTAGGAAAATTATTTTTTGAGTTTGATAATGTGGAAGAAGCATTTAAGCATTATCAAATAGCTAAGGAAATTCAATTAAGAAGAAAAGACAGCAATATAGTAGAAACTTTATTTAATATATGTGAAGGATATATTAAAATAAAGGAACTTCATAAGTGTGAAGAAGTATTATTTGATATTGGAAGATTAATTGATGAAAGTAATGTGGAGCATATAGTTGAGAAAAACTTACTTTGGTATAGAGTATATACTATTAGAGAGATGTACAGTGAAGCAGAATATGTGCTAATAGATACTTTTAACTTGGCAAAAAATAGTGGATTATATAATAAGGCGGCTCAAATAGCTATAATGATAGGTAAGTTTTATATAGAATTTAAAAGAGATTTTGAAGCAGCTAAATACCTTGATGAAGGTGTTAACATTTTTAAAGAAATAGGCATACTTAATAATTAATATAGCTGGGGGTTACCAATGGAAATATTATCAACAGGAGAAAAAATAAAAAGAGCCAGAATATACAAGGGAGTTACATTAAAGGAATTATGTGGGGAAAAAATTTCTATTTCGAAAATGAGTTGTATTGAAAATGGTAAAATTAAGGCTGATGAAGATGTTCTTAAGTTTATAGCTGATAAGTTAGATATAGATTTTGAATATTTAGTTCAAGATGTATATGAACAAATAAGCAACAATTTAAATGCGATTAGAAATAAAGTTATTCCAGAAGATGAAATAGAAAATGTTATAGATTATAATTTGGAGTTTGCAAAAAAATACAATTTTTATCAGTTAGCATTTGATTTAACTCATATTCTCTTCTCATATTATTTAGAGAAAAATAAAATTGAAAATATACAAATATTAATATCTAAATATTATGAAATATATCAAAATACTTGTTGTAAAGATAATATATTAGTTTATTATAATGATATGGCCACATTATTCGATAAAACTTGTGAGTATAATGAAGCTATAAATTACTATAAAAGGCTAAGACTAATAATTGAAGAAGATGAAATTGGAACTAAGAAACAATATATTTATGCATGTTTCCATGAAGCAGTTTGTTATAAGAATATTAACAATATAGAAAAAGCATATGAGTTATTAAAGAAAATATTAAAATTTGTAGATGAATTTACTGGAGATAAAGATAAGGGTGAATTTTATCATGAATTTGCTATTATAAATATATTGCTTCATAAGGTTGAAGCAGAAAAATACATAGAGTTATCATATGAGTATCAAAAAGATAACAAAATTGCCTTAGCTAATTCTAAGGAGAGAAATGGAAAATGCTATTTTGAGATTGGTGAAAATGATAAGGCATTAACTGAAATAGAAGAAGGAATAAGTATTTTTCCTAAAAATAATAAGCATGAATACTGTGAATTTTTAATTAATTGTATAGCAACCTTATATGAAAACCAGGAGCTTGAAAAAGCATCTAATATAATAGAAGAAGCACTTAATTTATCTATTGATTTAGAAGAGGATAAACTAATAGAAAAAGCATATTATTATAAAGGTATGATTTATCAAAAGCAAGGACAATATTTCCAGGCAGAAATGTATATGAATTTAGCTACTGATTTATTATTAAGAGATGCAACTAAAGATCAAAAATATAAAAGATATAATGAAATGGCATTGCTTTATTATAATTTAAAAGAGTATAAGGAATCTATAAAATATTTTACTTTGGCAATGAACATAGAAAAAAGATTATAAAGAAAAAGATAGAATTAACAATAAGTTAGTTCTATCTTTTTATATATTTAATTTTTCTCATTTTAGTAACCTTAATAATTGATATAATTAGTTTTAGTTATGATGTAAAAGGTTAGACATCCAAATCCAAAATGACCATTTAGCTTTAGTATCATTTAATAATGATGGATTAAAAAATAGGCCTCTCATAAAATACTTCCTTTCAAATACGATTATAATATTATTATAGCCTAAATAAATAATTATAATATTCATAGGTATGCTTAAGTTATAGGTACAATAAACTTTATTTTTGAAAAGTATAATAACTATAAAAAAGCATGAAAACACCTAAAAAAGGTGTTTTCGGTACATTATTTAGCTGGTTTTAGTATTATTAGCTTAGCTCCATAACCTTTTAATTCTGTAATTATGTTAAGTACGGAACTTTTTTTAGAATATTTAAATTCAATTTTAGGATAAGAAGCTTTATAAAGTATTTCTTTTTCTTCTTTACTTAATCTATCAGGTGATCCCATAGAAAGCCAATAATTATAAGAAGAACCGATAAATTCATTTACTTCGTAAGTTATAATTCTTGTTGAACTTTTAATATTTACAATATTAAGAGAGTATTTTCTTTCGAAAGATTTTTTTACAGCTCCTTTTTGATAAATATCTTCGTAAGAAGCTAAGCTGTAAATATCTTCATTATGGGAATATAGAAGTATCGCATAGTAATCTAAAGATTTAGTAACGATATAACCATCGTCTAAAGATACTATATTTTCACTAAGTTTACTAAGTAAATAATAAGCATAGTATGAAGGTTTTCTTATACCCATATCATTAACAATCCCTGGAGCACCAATAAATACTTCATTTGTAATATTTATGGCTTTTTCTAAAACATCAAAAGCTTTTAAGAAATTAAGTGAATTTTTCTTAAAAATAGAATTATGAATAATATATGGTAACATATAAGCTGTATCATATATGGGGTTAAGATTAGAAGATACATTAAAATTTTCAGATATAACAGTTAAATTGTAGTTGGATAATATAAAGTTTGTAATTTCATCCTTAATATCTTGTGATATATCTGATGAAAATTGAAATTGAAAATCATCAGTATCAACTAAGTCTACATCTTCAAAATAATTTAAAAAGCTAGTTATAATATTTATATATTTTTCAACGGAATAATTAAGGTTGTCTAATAAAATCAGAGGTTTTAGATTAATATCAGATAAAAATTCTAAAACTCCTTTAGCTTTATTCCAATTATAAAAATCAGAATCTAAAAATACTCCCATATCACTATGAAACATTTTTTCAAGTCTACCATATTCAAAATGAATTTCCTCTTGAATTTCTTCTAATATATCTTTGTTATCTTCGATAAGTAAATCGAAAGCTTCACCTAAATTAATAGCATTTTTAAATTCAGGTTTTAATGTTTCAATTTCTTCATCCATATCTATATGAATTTTCCAAAGTTTGTTTTCAAAATTAAATCTACTATAATTTTCTAAGCTGTAAGATAAAAAATCTAAAGCATCACTTAAAGGTAACTCTTCTAATATTTTAGAAGCTTCATATTCTTTTTCAGAAAGTGTATGTTTTTTTCTATACTGAAGGGGTGTGCAATTATAGTAATATTTAAAGTTCTTGTTATAATATCGAGTGTGAGAAAATCCAATTTCATCAGAGATATCAGAAATACTTAAATCACTATCTAATAATAGCTTTATAGATTCTTCAATTCTAGTTAAGTTAATTAAATCTGTAAAACTATATCCAGTTGCATATTTAATTTCATGAGATAAATAATGAGGGCTTAAAAATTCCTTTTTTGCGATATCTTGCAATGTAATATTATTATTATAGTTATTAAATATATATTTTGAAATTCTATGATATCTATCTAGTTGTTCTGTTTTTTCTTTAAGTTCTTCTTTTTCATGAGTTAAGTAGTGGAAATTGTTAATTAAATGATAAAGAAGAGTAATAAGCTGCTCTTCAATTTCTTCATCATAATCTTCAAGTTTTTGAACATATTCACAAAGTATTTGAGAAAGGATGGTTTTAAGTTCATCATATTCATCTCCACTTTGATCTTCATTATCATTAGAATTAGTATAAAAGAATATATTGTTTATATCTTTATAATATTTTTCAAAGAAGTATGGATCGATATTGAATATTAATACTCTAGTATCAGTATCGCTATGGAGCATATGGGATTCATCTGAATTTATTATTTCAACTTCTTTTTCGTTAATTGTAAATGAATCAGTATCAATAGAAATATTTAAAGATCCTTTTATTACATATAAAATTTCAATTGAATTATGCCAATGGATTGGATAGTTAGTTATTTTAGCATAAGTTATTTTTATAGGTAAATCAGAAGGATAATTTATATATTCTCGTCTCAAATTTTCACCTCAAGTCTATTAAAAATTTCTTGTATTAATTATAACAATAACTACATTTAAATACAAAGCATAACTGAATTTAATGAATTTTAAAATTAGTAAAATTGTGGTAAAATATATTGGCGATATAATAAATTAAATAAATAATAAAATTTACTTTGACTTTCTTTGACTTTTGTATTAAAATTAGATTAAAGTTAAAAATACTATTAAGAGGTGATAATAAATGAACGTTGAAAGAATGACACTTAGAGTGCAACAAGCACTAAATGATGCTAATTTAACTGCAGTGAAATATAATCATCAACAAATAGATATAATTCATTTATTTTCTGCATTAGTAGAGGCTGAAGATGGATTAATCCCTAATATCTTTACTAAGATGGGAATTAATGTGAAGATGATAAAAATTGATATAAATAATGCCTTAGATAAAATGCCAAAGGTTACTGGTGAAGGAGCTAATGGTTCAGGTGTTTATATAACTAGACAAGTAGATGAAGTACTTGTTAAGGCTGATGATTTAGCTAAAAAGTTTGGAGATTCCTATATTAGTGTTGAACATTTAATGTTAGCCATCATAGATGTAGATAAAAATGGACCAACTAAACAAATATTAAAAAAATATAATATAACTAAAGATAGTTTCATGAAGGTATTATCAGAAGTTAGAGGTAGTCAAAGAGTAGATACTCAAGATCCGGAGGGAACTTATGATGCTTTAGCTAAATATGGTACTAATTTAGTGGATTTAGCTAAAAAGCATAAATTAGATCCTGTAATAGGAAGAGATGATGAAATAAGAAGAACTATCAGAATTCTTTCAAGAAGAACAAAAAATAATCCAGTATTAATTGGTGAACCAGGGGTTGGTAAAACTGCTATAGTTGAAGGATTAGCTGAAAGAATAGTAAGAGGGGATGTCCCAGAAGGGTTAAAGGATAAAATTATCTTTTCACTAGATATGGGGTCCCTTATAGCAGGGGCTAAATATAGAGGTGAATTTGAAGAAAGATTAAAGGCTGTTTTAAAGGAAGTTCAAAATAGTGAAGGTAAGATTATATTATTTATAGATGAAATTCATACTATTGTTGGTGCAGGTAAGACAGATGGTGCAATGGATGCAGGAAATCTTATTAAGCCACTTCTTGCAAGAGGTGAATTACACTGTATTGGAGCAACTACTTTTGATGAGTATAGACAATATATTGAAAAAGATAAAGCTCTAGAAAGAAGATTCCAACCAGTTATTGTTGATGAGCCATCAGTAGAAGATGCAATTTCAATATTAAGAGGCTTAAAGGAAAGGTTTGAAATCCATCATGGAGTTAGAATTCATGATTCTGCTATAGTTGCAGCAGCTAAGCTTTCTGATAGATATATTCAAGATAGATATCTTCCAGATAAAGCAATTGATTTAATTGATGAAGCTGGAGCTATGATTAGAACAGAAATAGATTCACTTCCAGCAGAATTAGATGCAATTAGAAGAAGAATAGTGCAACTTGAAATAGAAAAAGAAGCATTAACTAGAGAAAAAGATGAAGGATCTAAAAAGAAGTTAGAAGCTTTAGAAAAGGAATATTCAGAACTTAAAGCTAAAAATGATGAAATGACTGCTAAGTTTGAAAGAGAAAAAGGAGCTATCTTAAAATTAAAAGAATTAAAAGGTAAGCTTGATGAAGCAAGAGGAAGACTTGAAGCAGCTCAAAGAGAATATGATTATAATAAAGCTGCTGAAATTCAATATGGGGAAATTCCAAGTTTAGAAGCAGCTATTTCTCAAATGGAAGTTGAGGTTAAAGAAAATTATGAGGGTGCTTTATTAAAAGAAGAGGTTACTGAAGAAGAAGTTTCACAAGTTTTATCAAGATGGACTGGTATTCCTGTATCAAACTTACTTGAAGGTGAAAGAGAAAAATTATTAAGACTTGAAGATGAAATGGAAAAGAGAGTAATTGGTCAAAGTGAAGCAATTACATCTGTAACTTCTGCAATACTTAGAGCAAGAGCTGGACTTAAAGATGTAAATAGACCAATAGGTTCATTTATTTTCTTAGGGCCAACAGGTGTAGGTAAAACAGAACTTGCAAAAACATTAGCTAGAAATCTATTTGATTCTGAAGAGAATATTATAAGAATTGATATGTCTGAATATATGGAGAAACATGCTGTATCTAGATTAGTTGGAGCGCCTCCAGGATATGTAGGATATGAAGAAGGTGGCCAATTAACTGAAGCAGTTAGAAGAAAACCTTACAGTGTAATTTTATTTGATGAAATTGAAAAAGCACATGAAGATGTATTCAATATGTTCTTACAAATATTAGATGATGGTAGACTTACAGATAATAAAGGTAAGACAGTTGACTTTAAAAATACAATAATCATTATGACTTCTAATATAGGAAGTAGCTATCTTTTAGAAAATACGTCAGAAGATACTATTGATCCACAAATTAGAGAACAAGTAATGAATGAGATGAAGATGAGATTTAAACCGGAATTCTTAAACAGAGTAGATGATATTATAATGTTTAAGCCATTATCTGAAAGTGGAATTACAAAGATTATTGATATATTTGTAAATGAAGTTTCCAATAGATTAAAAGATAGAAATATATCTCTAGAAATTACACCGGAGGCTAAACATATACTAGCGGTTGAAGGATATGATCCAGTTTATGGTGCAAGACCACTTAAGAGATATATTCAAAATACTTTAGAAAATAAATTAGCAAGACTTATTATTGCAGGAGAAGTTAATTATGGTTCACATGTTACAATTGATGGTAAGGATGATGAAATTATAATTAAAACGAATTAGTATCTTAAATTAGCAATAATGATGTAAGATATAAAATTTAAATTGTTTAAGTTTAAACTGCTTATTAAATATATTTTTAATAAGCAGTTTTTTTTGAGCTTTTAATGGTAATAGCATCTAGTAATTTAAACCTTCTTACTAGATGCTATTTATTTAGCTTATCTTTATTTCTTTATTATCAGTAAGTACATTTGGTTTTGTTGGTAATAATATAATAAAAGCTATACATATTATTACTGATGATAAAAGGAAAGGTAATTTATTTCCTAAATCAAAGATAAAACCTGAAAGCAATGAACCTGTTACTTGCCCTACTGCTTTAGAGGAATTAAATATGCCCATAAGTGACCCATAATTACCATTTGAAAGCTTTGTTATTATGCTTTGTTGAAGTGGAATATGAATACTAGCAAAAGAAGAAAATATAACTGCACAACTTAAGAATAAAATAACATTGTTAGATAAAACCATAAGTCCTAAAGCTATGCTAAGGCAAATAGTAATAACTTTAAAAATATTTATTTCTTTAAAGTATTTTGCCATTAATGGTGTGAAAATTAAATTTACAGTAAAACCTAATATTCCAGTAAAGGCTAAGAATCCACCTATAAATGTGGGAGATAAATTAAGTACATCTTCTATATAGTAATTAATACTTGAGTTGTAGCTTGTAGCCGCAAAGTAAAATGCGATAACAACTATAAACATAATTAATAAGTTTTTATTTAAAAATTTAGAGTAGCTTATTTTTTCATATTTAATAGTTTTGGAATTAAGCGATTTTTCTCTATGAGGCTCTTCTAATAGGAAGAATACTAAAGCTCCTAAAATAAGACAAAGTATAAATTGACTAAAAAAAGCAATTTTAAAATTATTATTACCAATTACACCACCAAGTAGTGAACCTAAGGCACCACCAATTGTATTTGCAGCAGCATAGTATGTAATATATTTAGTTCTATTTTCTTTAGTAGTTACATCTGTTAAATAAGCCATTGAAGTTGTTAAATAACTAACTACAAAAAATCCACCTGTAAATCTAAATATAAGTATTATAAATGGATTTGTATTAAATCCAAAACCAAGCTGACTTATACCATATCCAACAGCACCTAATATTAAGAACTTTAGTCTTCCTTTTTTATCAGATAGAGATCCAAAAAGTGGTGAGCCTATAAAATTTCCTATAGACATAGTTGCAAAAAATAATCCAAACATAAAGGTTGGCAATCCAAGCTTATTTATAAACATGGGCGTTACTGGATGAGCCATATTAAATGTAAGAGAGCTAAATAATGTCAAGAATATTATAAAAAACAATGATTTTTCTTTTATTTTCATTTTTAATTTTACTCCTTTAATTAATAGTTATCTTTAGATAATCAAATTTCATTTAATTAATAGTATATATGCAAAACTATGAAAAATAAAATAAAATTTATTAGTATTAGCAATTATTATGATAAAAAGCATATAGATTTAAGTTAAATATTGTAATTAAAGAAAATAAAAGGTAAAATGTTTTTATAATAACATTTTATGTATTAAGCAATGGGTAAATAATTTAATAAGATGTTATTAAAAATATTTAAATTATATTTTAAGGGGGAAAAGTAATGAACAAAAAGAAGATAATGGCACTTTTAGTGACATCATTATTAGTTACTAATTTAGGGACTAATATGGCTATGGCTGATATTAATGATAAGGAATACAAGAGCCAATATGTGCAAATGTATCAATCAGAACCTATTGCTGAAAAATTAATATCAAAATCAGAAATAATAGCAACAGCTACATCAGCACAATCAGGTCAAGAGGCAGAGAAAGTTATTGATGGTAGTACAACAACATTATGGCATACACCATGGGACGGACTTAATATATCGGAAAATCCACAAAGTGTAACATTAAACTTAGGAAAGGTTAGAAATGTAACATCAATTCATATAACACCAAGGCAATCAGGGAATAATGGAAAAATAAAAGATTATAAAATTTATGCTGGTGATGTTATAATTGCGGAAGGAACATGGAAATCTGACTCAGATACAAAATATATAATTTTAAATGAGCCAGTAGCAACTGATAGTATAAGAGTAGAAGCGATTTCTACAATAGGCGACACAAATAATAAATATGCAAGTATAGCAGAAATAGATATATATGAAGCAACTGAAGCACCATTAAAACTAGTTTCATCAGAAAACTTACAAATAAATAATGGAGTTGGTGGTGATTTAACCGATCGATTAGAAAACGTTTTAAGAATAGGTGAAGGTACTGCAATTATTAGATTTCAAGCCACTAACTCAGGATTACAAAGCTTATTTAGTATAAGTAATAACAATAAGGCAAATGAACATTTTCATGTATATATAAATAGTGGACAAGTAGGTTATGAACTAAGGAAGCAAAGTGGAAATGTTTCTACTGGTGTAGTAAATAAAACTTTAAATAAAGGAATAAATACTATTGCTTTTAAAGCTGAAAAGAATAGTGGGTATTCTATATATTTAAATGGTGAAAAAGTATTAGAGAATACTGTAGCTACAGCTAATTTTTTAGAAAGCTTAGATGATGCTAATACACTAAAATTAGGCACAACTGATAGAAGTACAGGATCGAATGAATATAATTTTACAGGGAAAATAGATTTTTTTGAATTTTATGATCAACCTTTAGCTGATAGATATCTTAAAGAAATAACAGGCCAAACATCTACAGAAGAATTACCATTACCAGAAGGAGCTATTAAAACAGATCCAATAGATGTATTTACTCCAGGAGAATTAGGATCAAACAATTTTAGAATACCATCATTATTTACTACAAAGGAAGGTACTGTAATAGCTGGAATAGACGTAAGAGTTGGAGGTGGAAATGATTCACCTAACAATATAGATATTGGGATAAAAAGAAGTACTGATAATGGACAGACTTGGGATAGTGGACAAATAGTATTAAACTATCCAGATAGTGCATCAGGAATAGATAGCTCATTAGTACAAGATGAAGAAACAGGTGAGATTTTTATGTTGGTAGATGCATTCCCACAAGGTGGAGGTGCTTTCCAAGCTAAAAGGGGTAGTGGCTTCTCTGATATAGAGGTAAATGGTGAAACTGTTAGAGCTATGAATTTAACTCATACAGATGGAAGTAAATACTATGCAATACCTGGTGAAATTGGATCAGAATTTGGGTTAGTTGTGGATTCAGAAGGAAATTCTACTAACTATAAGGTAGATGCTGAAAATAATTTATATAAAGATGATGTAAAGATTGGAAATACCTTTGCAGCAAGCTGTGAATTAAAGGCATATCTTACTTCATATTTAGCTCTTATTTCAAGTAAGGACGATGGTGTAACGTGGAGTAAACCTAAACTAATTTCAGGACAATTTAAAAAAGAATGGATGAGTTTCCTTGGTACTGGGCCAGGAAGAGGATATCAAATTAAAAATGGGGAAAAAGCAGGCAGATTAATATTCCCAGTATACTCATTAAATAGGAATCAAAAGCAATCTAGTGCTGTTATATATAGTGATGATCATGGAATCACTTGGCAACTAGGAGAATCAGTTAATGACAATAGAATAGTTAATGGAGTAACTATCCAAGGTGAAACATTTACTGGAGCTTCAGGAGAAGAGATGACAGAAGCTCAAGTTGTTGAGATGCCAAATGGAGAATTGAAAATGTTTATGAGAAATCCATCAAAAGCAAACCCAGCAGTTGCAACAAGTAAAGATGGTGGAGAAACGTGGGAAAATATAATAGAATATGAAAACGATTTAAGAGAGCCTTATTGTCAATTAAGCGTAATAAACTATGAAGGTGAAATTGATGGAAAACCAGCATTAATATTTGCAAATCCAAATTCAAGCTCAAGGGCAGAGGGAACTGTACAAATTGGATTAATAAATAATATTGGTACAGAAGAAAATCCAGTCTGGGATTTTGAATGGAAGTATAAGCAGTTAGTTAAGCCAGGATATTATGCATATTCTTGCTTAAGTCAATTAGATAATGGAAATATAGGATTATTCTATGAGGGAACAGCAAACCAAGAAATGTCATTCATTCAAATGAATATTGATTATTTAAAGGCAGATCTTTTAGCTGATGCTCCAACTGCAGAAATAAAGTCAATTACAAGTCTTGATATTATTGAAAGTTATAATCCAGGAGACGTACTTAACTTAAAAGTTACTTTTGATCAAACAGTTAGTCTTATTGGAGAAAGAAGCTTAACATTTATTATTAATGGTAAAGAAATATCAGGAGAAGTATCTAGAATTAGTGGAAATGAATATAAAGTTACAGTAATTTTACCAGAAGATATAGAAGAAGGAAGCCATAAAATTGCAGTAAAGGATAATAGTAGACTAGAAATAATTAATACTATTGGAAAGGTAATGGATTTATCAAATAACATTGAAACAGAATCTGTTATTATAGTTGAAGAAGAAGCTTTAGAAGAAGAAATAAAATTCTCTTTAAATTCAGTAGAATCAGTTAAATCAGGAAAAAGTTTAGATATTAAATTAGCTTTAAGTGATATATCAGAAACAGAAGACATTTTCGCTATAGATGCCAATTTAAATTATGATGCTACAAAATTTGAATTAGGTGAAGAAAGTATAAAGGCTATTAATAGTGAAAAGACTTATGTTTCATATAGAGAGATTGAACCAGGAAATATTAGAGTTATTATATCGTCTTTAGGTTCACCAATCGTATCAGGAGAAGAGATAATTAATATAAATTTAAAAGCTAAAGAACTTTTAGGATTAAGTGAGATAAAAATAGAAGGTAGTTGTGCTGATGGTGATGGGGTTTATAAGAATATACTAGGAAGTAGTATTTCTATTAACGTAGAAGAAAATATAGTAATTGATACTAGTAAATTAGAAATTTTAATATCTCAAGGGGAATTGTTAGAAGAAAAAGAGTATACATCAGAAAGTTGGAGTAAATTTATAGAAACTTTTGAAATGGCAAAATCAGTGATAAGCAAAACTGATGCTAGTCAAGAAGAAATAGATTTAGCTACAGAGTTATTAGAAGAAGCTATTGCAGGTTTAAAGAGAAGTGAGCAAGCAAGTATATTTACTAAGCATTTAGAAATTGCAATTGAAATGGCAGAGGATATAACTGAAGAAGATATGATAAATGTTGTGCCTGCAGTTAAGAAAGAGTTTAGTGAAGCACTTATAGAAGCTAAAGATATTTTGGTTCAATTAGAAGTAGGTAATGATATTAGTCAAGAATTAGTAAATAGTTCTTTTGAGAGATTATCTAAAGCAATTCATATGTTAGAGCATAAGGGAAATAAAACAGATTTATTGAATTTAGTTAAAGAAATTAATGAGTTAAATGCTAGAGACTTCACAAAAGAAAGTTGGAATGTACTTCAAGATGTATTAAATAGTAATGAAGTTCAAAGTGTAATAAATGATGAAAATGCTTTAGAAGCTGATATTGAAAATGTATATAATTCTTTATATGATGCCTTCAGCAAGTTAGAGGCAGTATCAGAAGCTGTTAATAAAGATATGTTAAATAATTTAATAGTAACAGTTGAAGGATTAGTGGAAGATGAGTATATATTATCAACATGGCAAAACTTACAAGATGTATTAGAAGTAGCACAAAAAGTCTCAACTAATGAAAATGCCAGTCAAGAAGAGGTTGATGGAGCATATAAGAATTTACTAAAAGGATATTTACAATTGAGATTAAAACCAAATAAGGATAAACTTGAAGATTTAATAAATAAAGCTGAACAATTAGATTCAAGTAAATATACTAAGGCAAGTTGGAAGGTAGTTGATGATGCAATTAAAGCAGCAAAAGCAGTATTTGAAAATGAAGAAGCTACAAAAGAGCAAATAAAGGAAGCTGAAAAAGAAGTAGAAACTGCTATAAGTAATCTTAAAGATAAAGAAAATTCAATCATAGGAAACTCAAGTAATAATAATGTAGCTAGTAATAGTAGTACAAATAATAGTTCAGTAGGTAATACGAACTTACCTAAAACTGGAGGAGCACCGGCTGTTTCAGTAGGATTATTCGGAGCAATAGTGGCATTTTTCGGAGGAATTCTTACAAAAAAGAATAAAATAAATTAATAAAATTAATATAGGGTATTGATTAAATCAATACCCTATATTATAAGAGTATGTTATTAAAGTGTAAAAACTTGAAGGGCTAATTAACGAGATTATGGGGGAAGATTATGAAAAAGATTTTAATAAATATGCTAGTATCAAGTCTATTAGTAAGTAATATAATTCCAGCTAATAATATAATTGCATATGAAAATAACAATACTATGAATATGTTAATCGAAGAAAGTAATAGATCACAATCATATGAATCTTATCTTCAGTACAAGCCACTGTTACAGTTTAACGTTAGAGAAAGTTTTAATGGAATTGATAAATTTATTGATATAAGTGATGAAGTTGAAAATATAAAGGACTTAAGTTCAGGAACAATTGCAATTAAATTTAAAACAAGTGCTAAAAATAAAGAACAGACACTATTTTCAATTTCTGATAAGAATGATACAAATAGCTATTTTGAGATAAAGCTATTAAATGGACAAATTAGATTAGAAACAAAAGAAAATGGAAATAATGTAATGTCATATACTGTACCAAATAAAACTTTTGATGATAATAAATGGCATACAGTAGTTATAAGTGGTGGCGAACTAGGTGGAATATTATATATGGATGGTGAAAAATTAGTTGAATTTACAAATCATCCTAATAAATTTATATCTTTAGTAAAAGATTTAAACAATATGAATATTGGAAGAATAGTTAAAAATAATGAAGTAAGCTCATATTTTGATGGCGAAATAGAATATGTAGAAGTATATAATAAACAATTTAGCCATGAGTACAGCAGTAAATACAGCTTAAACGATTACAGAGAGATTTTGAATATAATACATGGTGAAGAAAGTAACAATATTTTATTTGCGGGAGATAGTATAACACATGGTCCACTTCATACAAAAGGGTATAGAAGCTATAGTGAGCATTTTAATGAGAGAATTCGTGGAGAAGCTGTTAGTGGTAATTTAAAAAGTGATAATTTTGTTATAAATACGGGCGTATCTAGTGCTGATACAACACATGTATTAGCTAGCTATGAAACTTGGGTAAAAACACATAATCCTAAAATTGTATTTTTAACTTTTGGTATGAATGATTGTGCTACTATAACAATTGATGAATATAAAAATAATTTAAAAACGTTAGTTAATAAAATTAGAGAAATGGGTGCTATTCCAATAATTCAAACTATAAATACAACAAATGGATCTAGAGAAGAGCAATTACCGATATTTATGGAAGGGGCAAGAGCTGTAGCTAATGAGTTAGATGTATTTTTAATAGACCATAATAAGTATTGGAGTGATTTGGGAAAAAGCGTTACAAATGCGTGGTTAGGAGATGCTATTCATCCCAATGAAAAGGGACATCTAGAGATTGCTAAGCTTATATTTAGAGAGCTTCAATTAGATACAGATGATAGTTATACTCAAAATTTATCTTATCCATTGGCTGGAAATGGTACTGCAAAACCTGTATTAGATACGGCAAGAAAAAAATATCCAGAGTATTCAAATATTGAAAATAAAGAACCTGTTGTTTCATACAAGGTTAATAGAGAGTTTTATGGAAGTGATTTCATAGATAGAACTGATGATATGGATAAAATTAAATCATTGAATACAGGTTCTATTGTAACTAGATTTAATTTAACATCAAGCCAATCTGCGCAAACTATAATAAGTTTATCAGATTCAAAAGATTCAAGTAAAGAAGTAGCAATTGGTATTAATGCAAATGGAACTATATTCTTAAATGGAAGAACGGACAATGGAAATTCTAGCTTTACAACATCTAGATCGGGATATAATGATGGGGTATGGCACACTTTAGTTATGAATGTAGATGAATCAACAATAAATATTTATGTTGATGGAGAAAATATTCATTCAACTACTAATAAAATATTTTTCTCAAGCTTAAATTTACCTACGCATTTAAGTATTGGTAGAAATGTTCATGATACTGGTGGAGAGTGGTTTTTTAATGGTGCTATATCTTATGTTGAAATATATGATAATATTTTAAGTCGTGATGAAATAAATAATATAAGTTCTAAAATAGATAGCAGCAATAATTTTGCAGAAATTAGAAATAAAGCGCTTGAAAATGGTGTAGCAAATTCATGGGTTTTAGTTGGGGATAATTCGACTAGTGGAAATGGTGCTACTTATGGATATAAAAACTATGGGGAATATTTTGAAGAGAGAATTCGTTGGGAATTAAGAGGAAACCCAATGATAAATAGAGAAAGATATGTTATTAATTCCGGAGTTGATGGAGCTGACTCAGAGAGTATAAACACTAACTTTGATAAGTGGATAGCAGAATTTGATCCTGAAATAGTATCTATTATGATTGGGGGAAGTGAAAAAGGTACTCCTAAAGAATTTGAAGCTAATTTAAAGGAAATAATTGAAAAGGTTAGAGATATTGGGGCTCTTGTAATGTTGCAAACACCGGTATTACAAGAAAATGATATAACTGAATATGTAAATGTTATATTAAAAGTTGCTAAGGAATTTAATGTACCTGTAGTAGATCATTATAACACATGGATTGAATTGGAAAAAAGTAATCCTCATATTAAAGAAACATTTTTAAATGAAGATTATAGGTTAAATCATAGAGGGCATTTAAGGGTAGCACAAGATATGATGAAGGCATTAAAAGTATTTGATTCTAATAGTATATCTGGTGGTGCTTTAGTAGATATGAAATATGAAGAAACAGAAAATCCAACTGAATTAAAAAACGAACTTTTAGATTTAATAAACAAAGCTAAAAAGTCAATAGAAGATAATAAAGATAATTTATATATAGAACATTTAAAATCAGCTCTAGTTGCAGATATAGCAGCAGCAGAAAGAGAAATAGAGAAAACTAACTCTACAATAGTAACAGTATCTAATGCTATTAACTTTTTAAATGAATCATTAAGATCTTTTGAAGAGGATGAAGTAGATTATGGTTGCGATGTGAATAAGGATGGTATTATAACTATTGCAGATTTAGCTTTGGTAAGTAAAAACTATAATAAAAATAGTGAAGATAAAAATTGGAATGAAATAAAAATATATGATGTAAATAAAGATACCATAATTAATAATATTGATATACAAGAAGTTATGAAAAAAATACTAGAGTAATTATATCTTATTAAAATATAAAAGAATGACTAAAGTAAAAAAGGGTACTGAAAAACTAAAAGTTTTTAGTACCCTGAAAATTTTGTATTGTAAGTTGTTATAGTAATAAACAATTAAGGTAGTTGATTTCCAGCAGAGCGATATATTTCGTACCATTCTTGTCTTGTTAAGTTTATATTTGATGCAGTACAAATATCTCTTAGTCTTTCTTCATTAGTAGTACCAACTATTGTTTGAATTTTTGCTGGATGTCTAAGTATCCATGCTGTAGCAATAGCAGTTTTACTTACATTATACTTTTCAGATATTTCAGCAAGTTTTTTATTAAGTTCTGGGAATTTAGGATTATCCAAGAATGTTCCTTCAAAGAATCCATATTGGTAAGGTGACCAAGCTTGAATATTTATATCTTTTAAGCGACAATACTCTAAAATAGAGCCATCTCTGTCAATAGAAGGATCTATTTTCATATTAACATTTAAGCCGGAATCAACAATTCCAGTATGCATAATACTAAATTGAAGTTGATTAATGGTAACTTTATTTTTTAAGTACTTATTTAATAATTCAATTTGCATTGCATTATGATTGCTAACACCAAAGTTTCTAACTTTACCGTCATTATAAAGTTTTTCAAAAGCTTCGCTTACTTCGTCGGGTTCCATTAAAGTATCTGGTCTGTGTAATAATAAAATATCTAAATAATCCGTATTTAATCTCTTTAAAATATTATCTACTGAATTTAAGATATGCTCTTTTGAAAAATCATAAAAACCAGGTCTAATAGAGCATTTAGATTGAAGAATTATTTTTTCTCTTAGGCTAGGAGTTAGAGAGATAGCCTCACTAAATATTTCTTCAGATTTTCCTTTACCGTAAATATCTGCGTGGTCAAAGAAGTTAATTCCACATTCAAGAGCAGTGTTTATTAAGTTATTAACTTTGTTTTTATCTAGTTCAGCAATTCTCATACATCCAAGAGCAATTTCAGATGCTTTAATATTGCCATTTGCCATAATTATTTCTTTCATAGTAAATCTCCTCATATAAGTTAATCATTTACATTATACCATTTACTGTATTATATAGTCCAATAATAAATTTTTTTATAAAAAATATAAAAATATTGTTGACAAAATAAATTAAAGATAATATACTAAACAACGTAGTCGATGCGCGGGTATCGTATATCGGTAATACTCCAGCCTTCCAAGCTGGAAAGGTGGGTTCGATTCCCACTACCCGCTCCATTTTAAAGCATTAGGAATCAGTAGTAATACGGTTAATAATGATTTTAATAAGCGTGTTTAGCTCAGCTGGATAGAGCAACGCCCTTCTAAGGCGTGGGCCAGGAGTTCGAATCTCTTAACACGC
>NZ_JAJKGM010000027.1:0-50438 GCF_021412605.1 Clostridium celatum | reverse complement strand
GGTATTATTTAGTCTCGCAAACTTATTGTATTTCCTTAGGTTGAGAAGAGCAATGTTCATATAACTTAACAGATCGATTTAATATAATGGGGGGTAAAAATGAAGAGAAGAATGTTAATGGCTAAAATTACAGCCGCAACTTTAAGTGGGATGTTATTAACAAGTTATGTAACACCATCAACAACAGCGTATGCAGATGTGTTCTTAGCTAATCAAAATGAAGAGGTAAGTACTAAGGTTGATGTTAACGGTTACGAACAAATTGGTTCAATAACTAATTATATTCAAGATGAAAATAAAGTCACTTTTGATTTGTCCACTGGTGAAAAGTTAAGAGTTTCTTTCTTAGAAAATGGTGTATTCCGTATATATATGGATCCAACAGGTGAATTCCAAGAAGACCCTACTCCAAATGCTGCAGATCATATAACTAAAATTATAGATAAAACTGAAGATGAGTATAAGTCTGAATATAGTATAGTTTCACCTATAGTAACAGATGGAGATATTATTACTGTTTCTACAGACTCAATAGAATTGAGAGTAGAAAAATCTACTAGTAATATGGAATTAATAAACAAAATTACAGGAGAAACTGTTTGGAAGGAAGCAGAAGCATTAAAGTATAAAAATAATGAAACAGTTCAAACTTTAGAGGCAGCTGACGATGAATATTTCTATGGTGGAGGAATGCAAAACGGTAGGTTCTCACATAGAGGTAAAACTATCAATATTAAAAATGAGAATAACTGGGTAGATGGAGGAGTTGCAAGTCCAACACCATTCTATTGGTCTACTAAAGGTTATGGTGTAATGAGACATACATTTAAACCAGGAGAATATGCTTTCTCATCAACTGAAGAAGGTAAGGTTATTGCAAAGCACTCTGAAAAGAGATTTGATGCTTATTATTTTGTAGATGAAAAGCCAACAAATATAATAAATGAATTTACAGAATTAACAGGTAAGCCAGTATTATTACCTGAGTATGGATTCTATTTAGGACATTTAAATTGTTATGCTCGTGACTGGGTAAATGATGAAACAGGTCAAGAATCTCAAACACAAAAACCAGGATTTGATAGACAAGAAACTTTAATGGAAGATGGTAAAAAGGATTTAGATAGCCATATAGACAATGATATGCCACTTGGATATTTTTTACCTAATGATGGATATGGTTGTGGATATGGTAGAGAAGAAACTATTGATGGAAATATAGGAAAATTAAAAGAATTTGTTGATTATGCAAAAGAAAAAGGAATACAAACAGGTCTTTGGACTCAAAGTACTTTAAAACCAACAGGAAATCAAGCAGCTTATTTAGAGCGTGATATAGATAAAGAAGTTGGAGTTGCAGGAACAAATGCAGTTAAGACTGACGTTGCATGGGTTGGAGCAGGATATTCATTTGCACTTAATTCAGTTAGACAAGCTGCAGAAGGAATTATAAATAACTCTGTGGATGATGCAAGACCATTTGTAGTATCTCTAGATGGATGGGCAGGAACTCAACGTTATGCTTCTATATGGTCAGGTGACCAATACGGTGGTAGTTGGGAATATATTAGATTCCATATACCAACTTACATTGGTTCAGGCTTATCAGGACAACCTAACGTAGGTTCTGATATGGATGGTATTTTCGGAGGAAGTAAATTAGTTCAAACAAGGGATTTCCAATGGAAAGCATTTACTCCAATCCAACTTGATATGGATGGATGGGGAAGTAATAAAAAGATTCCACAAGCATTTGGTGAACCATATACATCAATTAATAGAACTTATTTAAAGTTAAAATCTTCAATGATGTCATATAACTATAGTATTGCAAGCGAGGCTACTAATGATGGTGTGCCAATGATTAGAGCGATGATGCTTGAATATCCAGATGCATATACTTATGGAACTAACACTGAATATCAATATATGTGGGGACCTAGCCTTTTAGTTGCTCCAATATATCAAGATACTGAAGGTGATGCAAATGGAAATGATATAAGAAATGATATATATCTTCCAGATGAAGATCAAATTTGGATAGATTATTTCAGTGGTACACAATATAGAGGTGGTGGAGTATTAAATAATTACGAAGCACCAATATGGAAATTACCATTATTCGTTAAGAATGGAGCTATCATTCCTATGAATAATCCTAATAATACTCCAGAGGATATAGTTGATTCAACTCGTATTTATGAAGTATATCCAAGTGGAGATACAGAATTTGAAGTTTATGAAGATGATGGTTTAACAACAGATTATCTTGAAGGAAAATCTGCAACTACATTAATTACTTCTACTGCTCCAAAGACAGGAAAAGGTACAGCTGTAATTAAAACAGGTTTATTAACTGGAAGCTATGAAGGCATGGTTACAGAAAGAGAAACAGAATTTATTGTTAATGTAAGTGAAAAGCCATCTAACTTAACTGTTAAAGTTGGTGGAAATAATGTTGTATTAACAGAAGCTTTATCTTTAGAAGACTTTGAAAATGGAACTAATATGTACTTCTATGATATAGCACCAAACTTAAATAAATATGCAACTGAAGGTTCAGAGTTTGAAAGTGTTGAAATAACTACAACACCTAAGGTTTATGTTAAAGTTGAGTCAACAGATGTAACTAAAAATGAAGTAGAATTAACAGTTTCTGATTTTATAAATGTTCAAGATGTTACTAAAAATGAAATAAATGAGAATTTATCAGTACCAACAAACTTTGTAGCACCTGAAGATAGCATAACTTCAGATTCAATCAAATTAGTATGGGATGAAGTAGAAGGTGCAGACACATATGATGTTGAAATTGATGGAGTAATATTTAAAAATATTAAATCAAATGAATATAATCATACAGGATTAGATTTTGATACTGTTTATAATTATCGTGTACGTAGTGTAAATTCTGATGGTCATTCAGAGTGGAGCGAAGTAGTTTCTCCAAGAACATCTTTAGACCCACATCGTAATGTACCAAAGAATATGGAAGCTATATGGACAGGTGGGCAATATAGTAGTGATGTACCGGCAAATGCATTAGATGGAGATGACAATTCACAATTCCACTCAGCAGGAAATGCAATAAATCAACCATTTGTAGTTGATATGAAGAAGGCATATACACTTGAAAAATTAGAATTATTATTTAGAAATAATGGTAATGGTTCAGTAAGAAGAGCTGAAATTTATGCAAGTTTAGATGGTGTTAATTATACAAAGGTATTTAGTAATGCTGCCGATAGTGGAAATGAAGCATGGGCTACTGATGGGGAAGTTAAAACTATTAACTTTGATACACCATTAACTGCTCGTTACTTTAAGCTTGTTACTAAAGAATCAATAGGAAACTTCTTAACAATGAGAGAGTTCAGACCTTATAAATTAGATGGTAGTGAAGGTAAGGTTGTTGGTGACTGGAACAATAGTGGAAGTATTGAAGAGGGTGATTTAACATTCCTTGAAAACTATACTGGATTAACAACAGTAGATGCAGATTGGGAATATGTTTCAAGTGCAGATTTAAATGCTAATGGTCTTATTGATGCTTATGATATAGCATATGTTGCTAGTAAGTTAGAAGGTGGAATTAATCCATCTAATGATACTATGGCTGGAGAACTTATGTTATTACCAAGTAAGACTGATTTAAAAGCTGGAGAAACATTCACAGTTGATATTATAGGTATGGGATTATCGGATGTTAATGCGTTCAGTACAGCAATTCCTTTAGATTCAAATAAATATGAATTAGTAGGAACTCCAACAGGTACTATACTAACAAGCACTATGAAGAATCTTTCAAAGGTTAGAGTTCATACTGATGGCTCACAAGATATTTATACTGTGTTTACTAATATAGGAGATAGTATAAAGGTTAAGGGAACAGATTCAGTAGCAAGAATAACTTTAAAAGCTAAGGTTGATACTAAATGGGATATGGAATTATCTCATGGATTAATAGTTGATAGTAAGTTAAATTCTAAGATAGCAGTTGCTAAGATAACTGATTTAGATGCCGAATTACCAGAAGGAGAATTAGGGGTAACTAAGATTAATAGCAGCAGTATAACAGTAAGTGGTGACGAAACTCAATTACAAACTGGAATGGGATTAAATAAATTAATTGATGGAACTACAAGTAGTGATGATTCATCAAGAATGGATTTAAAATGGGTATATAGTGCAGATCAAGTAGATAAGGGAACTCTTCCATTTGAAATGACATTTGAATTTGATGGTGCAAGAGAATTCGATAACTTTACTATTTATAACCGTATGGATGGTGATGGAAGAATAAACACTGCTTCTCTTAAAGAAGTAAAAGCAGTTGGATATTTAAATGGCATTGCTATTGATTTAGGTACTGTATCAAATATTACAACAGCTACAACAGTTTATGAATTAAATGGACAAAGCTTTGATAAGATAGTAATTACTGCTTTAGATTCTCATAAAGATAAGCAAACTTTAGCTATAAATGAAATAGAATTCTATGAAAATACAGGGGCTGCAGTAAAAGGAATTGAATTTGCTGAAGGAACTGTTGAAAAGGTATATCCTAATAAAATAACACCTATATTTGCAAATGTATTACCAAGTAATGCAAATGACTTAAATTATAGAGTAACATCAGATAATGAAGAAGTTGTTCAAGTAGTTCGTGTAGATAGTGAAGATGTAGTTAACTACTACTTAAGAGGGCTTAAAGCAGGAACTGCTACTATCACTGCAACAACTGCAGATGGTAAGTTTAGTGTTGAAAAGACTATAACTGTAGGTGAAGGTGCAGATAAAACATTATTAATTGAAATGTTAGATTCTACTAAGGAATATACTAATTTAAGTGAAATCTATACAAAATCAACTTATGAAAAATTAACAAATGCAATTAAGGCAGCTCAAGAGATTATAAATAATGAAAGTGCAACTGAAACAGAAGTAAGTAATGCAATTAATTCATTAAGAACTGCAATTAATGGCTTAGAAGAAAGAGATACAATTGAAGAAAATAAAATAAGCTTTAAAAATATACAAGCTATAGATGCTACTAGTGAAGCAACAGCAGATGGTGATTTAAAAGAAAATGCTGTAGATGGAAATGAAGATTCTATATGGCATTCAGCTTATGGAGCATCAGATTCTTTACCAGTTTCTTTAACATTAAAACTTGATAAAGCTTATAATATTAATCAAATAGATTATTTACCAAGACAAAATAGCAAAAATGGTCATGTTAAAAAATACATGATTGAAACTAGTTTAGACGGTGAAAATTGGACAGAAGTTAGAGTTGGAACGCTAGAAGTTAATAAGGCTGGAACTGCTTTAGTTAATACTGGTTATAATCCAATAAGATTTAATTCTACAGAGGCACAATATGTTAGATTTACTGCTCTTGAATCTTTAGGGGATACTAATAATAAGTATGCAAGTGTTGCAGAATTAGCATTCTACGGAACAGAAATTAATGAAGAAGTAGAAGATGCAGATAAAATGATCTTAGAGTTTACTGTTGAGATAGCTAAAGAAGTAACTCAAGAACAATTAGATAAGGTGGTTCCAGTAGTAAAAGCTGAGTTCTTAGCTGCATTAGAAGAGGCAGAAGCTATATTAGCTAATGAAAAAGCCACTCAAGCACAAGTTGATGCTTCATTTGAAAGATTAAGCAATGCTATGCAATTATTAGAATTTATTGCTGGAGATAAAACTCAATTAATTGCTTTTGTTGAAAGAGTTAATGAATTAGATTTAGCACAATATATTCCAAGTACTTTAGAAGCATTACAAAATGCACTTAAAGATGCTAATAATGTAATAGCTGATGAAAATGCTTTAGTAAATGAAGTAAATGAGGCGTATAATGCCTTAGTTAAGGGATATCTACAAATAAGATTAAAGCCAAGCAAAGATAAGCTACAAGATTTAATAAATAAAGTACAAGCTTTAGATAGTACTAAATATACAGATGAAACTTGGGCTATAGTAGAAGCTAAACTAACTAAAGCTACAGAAGTTATGGCTAATGAAGAAGCTACTAAGGAAGAAATTGAAGAAGCAATTTCTGAATTAGATAACGCTGTAGAAGCTTTAGAAGAAATAGATAGTAAAGAAGAGGTAGTAGCTGGAGATAAGAGTGAGTTACAAGCTAATATTAAAAATGCACAATCATTGTTAAGTGAAGATTACACTGAAGATTCATTTGCTGCATTTAAAGTTAAGCTTAATAAAGCTATAGAAGTAAATATTTTAGAAGGTGCAACTCAAGAGCAAATTGATGAAGCAAATTCTGAATTATTAGATGCTATAGATGCTTTAGTAAAAGTAGAAAAAGATGAAACTGAAGATGAAGGAATAGTAGAAGTAAATAAAGAATTGTTAAATGCTTTAATTAATAATGCTTTAAATTTAGATAAGAATAAGTATACTTCTGAAACTTGGGCTCATGTTATGAGTGCTTTAAAAACTGCACAAGAAAAGATGGCTAATGAAGAAGCAACTCAAGAAGATGTAAACAAGGCTTATGATGATCTACAAGCTGCTATGGATGGATTAAAAGAAGCTGAGAAAACACCAGCTAATAACCCAACAAATGGCGGTACAACAACTGATACAAAGAAACCAAATAGCACTGGAAAATTACCAAATACAGGTGGAGTTTCAGGAATAGCTATTGGATTATTAGGGGCATTAACATCTGCTTTAGGATTTGGGATGTCTAAAAAGAAGAAAAAGTAATATTCTAAATCAAAGTTTAGGAATTAAAACTTAAGAATTAAGAATTAAGAAACTCCTTAGGGAGTTTCTTAAGACTTTATTCTAAAAAATAATAATTTAAATTACATATTAAGTTAAGGGGGCATAAATTTATGAAAAAATTTATTAACATTGCAATAACTTTAATATTGATTTTCAGTTTTGTTGGATGTAACCAATATACTAGAGATAATACTAGCGGGTCAATAACTGAGATAAATTTAGATGAGGCTTTAACAATAGCTAAAGAAGAAAGTGAAACTATATTACTTTTTACATTATCAACATGTAAAGATTGTAAAAAGATGAAAGAAGTATTAACTCCATATCTAGAAAATCATTCTTTAGAAATTAATGAAGTTATTTTAGATAAAGAAGGAACATCTGATGAAGAAGTACAAAATAATAGAAGGAAAATCAATACTGTATTTGAAGATTTTAATTCAGTACCATCAATGTATTATTTAAAGGATGGAGAAATTATTGATGAAATTTTTGAAATTACAGAAGAAGAGCAATTAGAAGAGTGGGTTGTAAAGAATAAATTAGATAAGAAATAGATATTAATTTGAACTGGTTAAATTATTTTGTCATAATTACCAGTTTTTTTATAATAAATAATTTTTAAGATAGAAAGATTAACTTATAACGAGGGAAATTTACTTAGAATATACTATATGAATAGCTCGTGAAGATAAGTTTAAATATAGAGTGAATTTAAATAATAATTATTAAATAAAATAAAATTCAGAAAATTCAGAAATAAAAGTAATATTGGTAAAATATTGTATAATTAAAGTGGGTGAAGAGAATGAGGGGAGTGGTAAAATGTTTAAATTTGAGACGCAACTAAAAAAGCTTAAACATGAAGTTTTAACTGAAGTTGCAAGACTTGCAAGGGTTGATGGAATAAGCTTAGAAAGTATAGAAAAAGTTCCTTATGAAGTAATAAAAGGAGATATTGCACAATATAGATGTTGTGTATATAAGGAAAGGGCTATAGTTTTAGAAAGAGCTAAACTTGCAGCAGGTTATTTAGCAAATGGGGATAATGCTGATACTGATTTAATAGATATTAGACCAGATGAACAAATTATTTATGTTATTGAGGCTGCATGTGATAGATGTCCTATAAATAAATTTAATGTAACAGATTCATGTAGAAATTGTTTAGCACATAGATGTCAAGAAGCATGTAATTTTGGAGCAATAACAATTGTTAATGGTAGGGCCTATATTAATCAAGAATTGTGTAAAGAGTGTGGTGGATGTAAAAGAGCATGTCCTTATGATGCTATATCAGAGGTTATGAGGCCATGCAAAAGAGCGTGTCCAACAGGAGCTTTAGATATTAGAGAAGATGATAGAAGAGCTATGATTAAAGAAGAATTATGTGTAAATTGTGGTTCTTGTATGAGGGCATGTCCGTTTGGAGCAATTTCAGATAAGAGTTTAATAGTTCCAGTAGCTAAGAGACTTGGTAGAAATAGAAAGATGTATGCTGTAGTTGCACCTGCAATAACAGGGCAATTTGGACCAACAATGAATTATGGCAAAGTAAGAAATGCTATAAAATCTCTTGGATTTGAAGATATGATAGAAGCAGCATTAGGAGCAGATGCTGTAACTGTTCATGAAGCTAATGAATTTGTTGAAAGGATGGAAAGAGGAGATAAGTATATGACTAACTCTTGTTGTCCAGGATTTTTAAGCTTTATTGAAAAGACTAATCAAAGTGAAGCAACTAAAATTTCAGGAACAGTTTCACCTATGGTTGCAACAGCTAGATATATTAAAAAGAAAGATCCAGAAGCAAAGGTTGTATTTATTGGGCCTTGTACAGCAAAGAAAGGTGAGGCAGTTAGACTTGGAATTGCTGATGCAGTTGATTATGTTTTAACATTTGAAGAATTGCTTGCATTATTTGAAGCATTTGATGTAAATCCATTTGAATGTGAAGAGGAAAATGTTAATGATGCATCTGTATTTGGAAGAGGCTTTGGTGCAGCAGGTGGTTTAACAGCTGCTATTAAGAACTATGTTTCAGATAGTGGGGTAGAAGTTGAATTTAAGCCGGTAGCTGTTTCAGGATTAGAATGTAAGAAAACTGTAACGCTTGCTAAGATGGGGAAATTGCCAGGAAACTTTATTGAAGGTATGATGTGTGAAGGTGGGTGTATAAATGGTGCAGGAACCATGGTACCACCACTTAAAGCTAAAGGTGCATTTACTAAGATAAATAGTACAACAACTATTAAAGCTGTACTTAAAAATCATACACTTAAAGAGTTTGAAGATGTAAATTTAGAAAGATAAAGATGTAAGAATTAATAATTAAAAAGTAGGATTATATTAAGAGGCATTAGCTTATTGGATATAGTCCTACTTTTATTAAAAAGAGTAATATTAAATTGGAAAATAGAAATTTTTTGTTAACAGATTTATTAATTTTCATATTTATAATTTGTGTAATATATATATATATTATGTAACAAAGAAATATTGCCTAATATGGATAGTGTTAAGTATATCAATTTATAAATTAGAAATAGATAGAATTGATATGTAAGAAAATAGATTTAAAATAATTATTAATATACTATTATCACTTATTTGTAATAATAATGATTCAGTGAATTAATAGAATCAATATTGTAATTGAGTCAATATATAGATAATATTTGGAGTGATAGTGAAGATATAAAATAAAGAGAATCTATTAATAAATTAATGGAAATTAAAGTAAAAAGAAAATAATTTAATATAATTAGTAATATTTGACCATATAGAGGTAATAATATAGAAAGTAATTGTTGAAAGATTAACATTAAAATTATATTATATATATAAAGGTATTAGCACTCTATAACGGTGAGTGCTAATAATTAAATTTTAGGAGGGTGTATTATGAATATAAAACCATTAGGTGATAGAGTAGTAATAAAAAAATTAGAGGCTGAAACAACAACTAAAAGTGGTATTGTTTTAACTGGAAGTGCAAAGGAGCAACCACAAGAAGCAGAAGTTGTAGCAATAGGGCCTGGAGCTGTAGTTGATGGGAATAGAATTCCAATGGAAGTTGCTGTTGGGAATAAAGTATTATATTCAAAATATGCAGGAACAGACGTAAAAGTTGACGGTCAAGAATATATTATTTTAAAGCAAGATGATATTCTTGCAATAGTAGAATAGTTAGGAGGAATTTTATTATGGCAAAGATGATTCAATTTGGTGAAGAAGCAAGAAGAGCTATGCAAGTTGGTGTTGATAAGCTTGCTGATACAGTTAAAGTAACTTTAGGACCTAAAGGAAGAAATGTTGTTTTAGATAAGAAGTTTGGATCACCACTTATAACTAATGATGGTGTTTCAATTGCGAGAGAAATAGAATTAGAAGATCCATATGAAAATATGGGAGCACAACTTGTAAAAGAAGTTGCAACAAAGACAAATGATGTTGCTGGTGATGGTACTACAACAGCTACTCTTTTAGCTCAAGCTATTATAAGAGAAGGACTAAAAAATGTTACAGCAGGGGCTAACCCAATGTTACTTAGAAATGGTATAAGAAAGGCTGTAGAAACTGCAGTTAATGAGATTTTACAAATTTCAAAGCCTGTAAGTGGAAAAGAAGATATAGCTAGAGTTGCGGCAATATCAGCAGCTGATGATGAAATTGGTAAATTAATTTCTGATGCTATGGAGAAAGTAGGAAATGAGGGTGTTATTACTGTAGAAGAATCTAAATCAATGGGTACTGAATTAGATGTAGTTGAAGGTATGCAGTTTGATAGAGGATATATCTCTCCATATATGGTTACAGATACAGAAAAGATGGAAGCTATTTTAGATAATCCACTTATATTAATAACTGATAAAAAGATATCAAATATTCAAGAAATATTACCAGTATTAGAACAAATAGTTCAATCAGGTAAAAAACTGTTAATCATTGCTGAAGATATTGAAGGAGAAGCAATGGCTACTTTAGTAGTTAATAAATTAAGAGGAACATTTAATTGTGTTGCTGTTAAAGCTCCAGGATTTGGTGATAGAAGAAAAGAAATGCTTCAAGACATAGCTATTTTAACTGGTGGTCAAGTAATTTCTGAAGAGTTAGGTAGAGATTTAAAAGAAACTACATTAGATATGCTTGGTCAAGCTGAAAGTGTTAAAATTTCTAAAGAAAATACTACTATTGTAAATGGTAGAGGAGATAGTTCTGCAATAAAAGATAGAGTTAATCAAATAAAAATTCAAATAGAAGAAACTACTTCAGAATTTGATAAAGAAAAATTACAAGAAAGGTTAGCTAAGCTTGCTGGTGGTGTTGCAGTAATTAAAGTTGGTGCTGCTACGGAAACAGAGCTTAAAGAAAGAAAGCTTAGAATAGAAGATGCTTTAGCTGCAACTAAAGCTGCTGTTGAAGAAGGTATAGTACCAGGTGGTGGAACAGCTTACGTTAATGTTATTAATAAAGTTGCAGAATTAAAATCAGAAGTAGCTGATACTCAAGTTGGTATCAATATAATAGTTAGAGCTTTAGAAGAGCCAATGAGACAAATTGCTACTAATGCAGGTGTTGAAGGTTCAGTAATAATTGAAAGAGTTAAAAATTCTGAAGTTGGAATGGGATATGATGCATTACATGATGAATATGTAAATATGCTTAAAGCTGGTATAGTTGATCCAACTAAGGTAACAAGAAGTGCACTTCAAAATGCTGCATCTGTTGCATCAACATTCTTAACAACTGAAGCTGCAGTAGTAGATATTCCACAAAAAGAAGCTCCAATGCAAGGTGCACCAGGAATGGGTGGAATGGACGGAATGTATTAATATTTAGAAAATATTTAAATTTTAATAATAGAAATAAAAAATAAATCATAATAAATGGAAGATATTAGTATTAAAATATTAATATCTTCTATTTTTATAAGAAAAAATTGTAAAAAGAAATGTTTTATAGTATAATTATGCGGTATTATGTAATAAAAAGTAACTAATTATAAATAACATTAATTTTAGTAATATAGAATCTATGAAGTATATATTTATTTGGGCACTTTATATATACAGAGATTATAGTGCAACCGGCTATATTTTAAAATTTTTATGGATTTTAAAATATAGCATTTTTTATATAAAACATAAGTAATAAAGTGTATTTTTAGGAGGGAAATGTATTTGATTTTAGTAGCTATATTAGGATTGTGTATAGGAAGCTTTTTAAATGTTTGTATTTATAGAATTGCTAGAGAAGAAAATATAGCTTTTCCACAGTCGCATTGTACAAGTTGTGGATATAAGCTTAAGTCAAAAGAGTTAGTTCCAGTTTTAAGTTATATTTTTTTACGAGGTAGATGTAGAAAGTGTAATGAAAAAATATCAATAAAATATCCATTAGTTGAAATTTTGAATTGTATTATATATATTCTTATTTATTTAAAATTTGGATTTTCATTAGAGTTATTTAAATATTCTTTATTAGCTTCTTTGTTGATAGTAATAGGTTTCGTTGATTTTGAAACAAAGTTTGTATATAATTCCACGGTTATTTTTGGAGTTATATCAGGAATTATATTTATTATTTTAGAGTGGATTAGTACTAAAAATTTTCCTGCCGATAATATCATAGGGGCAATTTTAGGTTTTTTAATTATATGGCTTATTGTAGTTTTAACTCATGGTATGGGTGAAGGAGATATAGACATATCATTAATTTGTGGATTATTTTTAGGTGTGAAGGGGATAATAGTTACTTTATTTTTAGCAGTAGTACTTGGAGGAATAGTTGCAACAATAATTCTACTTACAAAGGCTAAAGATAAAAAAGAAGAAATAGCTTTTGGCCCATATTTAGCTATAGGTGGAATTATAGCAATTTTATATGGAAATACAATTATAAACATATATATGAATACATTATAATGTAAAGTTTATTCGAAGTAGTTCTAAATTTTACATTATATATGTTTATAAATTTTGTTAGCAACAAATTGTTTTATACTGAAGGGAATTAATAACTATGGCAGAAAAACGTAGATTAGGAGATATACTTGTAGCTTCAGGAAAGATATCATTATATCAACTTCAAGAAGCTTTAAAATCTCAAAAAATATTAGGTAAAAAGCTTGGTGAAATTCTGGTTGAAAGTAAGCTTATAAATGAGATTGACATAATTGAGGCTATAGAGCAGCAAACAGGAATTCCAAGGATAGATTTAAATACTATAGATTTAGATAAGAAAGCAATAAATCTTATTACAGAAAATCTTTGTAGAAAACATGGGCTAATACCATTTGGATTTAATGGTGTAAATAAAATTAAAATAGCTATGGCAGATCCTCTTAATATATTTGCTATAGATGATGTACATATTTCTACTAGCTTTGATGTTGAATGTTATATTGCTTTAAATAGTGATATTAATAAATTTATTGATATTAGTTATAGTAGTGCTAAGGTACTTAAAGCGGCAGAAGATTTATCAAGGGAAACATTAGAATCGAAGAATAATAATGTAGTAGAAAGCATAGATGATGTTAAGAATGCTCCTGTTGTAAAAATGGTTGATTTTTTATTTAAAAATGCTATTGATATGAGAGCTTCAGATATACATATAGAACCTTTTGAAAAATATATAAGAATTAGGTATAGAATAGATGGCGAACTTCAAGAAATTAATACTTTGGGAATTTAAAGTTTAGCGCCTCTTGTTACCAGAATAAAGATTTTATCAGATTTAAATATAGCAGAAAAGAGGGTTCCACAGGACGGCAAGATTATTACTAGAATTGGTAATAGTGATGTTGATCTTCGTGTATCTATATTACCTGTAGTTAATGGTGAGAAGGTAGTTATTAGAATACTTGATAGAAGTAGCTATAAGATTGGAATGAATAATTTGGGGATGAGTGAAGAAAATTTAGCTAAGCTAGATAGAATTATAAAAAGTCCTCATGGAATAGTACTTGTTACTGGACCTACAGGAAGTGGTAAGTCTACAACTTTATATACTATTTTAAATGAGATTAATTCAGATGATGTAAATATAGTTACAATAGAAGATCCTGTTGAATATACATTAGATGGCATTAATCAAGTTAATGTTAATACTAAAGCTGGTCTTACTTTTGCAAGTGGTCTTAGAAGTATATTAAGACAAGACCCTGATGTAGTTATGATAGGTGAAATTAGAGATGATGAAACAGCAGAAATAGCAGTTAAAGCAGCTATTACTGGGCATTTAGTTATGAGTACGCTTCATACAAATGATGCTCCATCATCTATAACTAGACTTATTGATATGGGAATTGAACCGTATTTAGTAGCAACATCTATAAGTGGTATTATAGCTCAAAGACTTGTTAGAACTATATGTCCTTACTGTAAAACTGAATATGAAGCGACAGCTTATGAAAAAAAAATATTAATTGGAGATAAAGATAAGCAATTGACCCTTTATAAAGGTGAAGGTTGTGGATATTGTAATAATACTGGATACCTAGGAAGATGTGGTGTTCATGAAATAATGGAAATTACAAGAGAACATAGGGATGCAATAAATGATACTAGAGATTCTAATGTTTATAAGGATATATCAATTAAAAATGGTATGACTACATTAGGAGAAGAGTGTAAAAAGTTAGTATTAGAAGGTGTAACAACAGTTACTCAACTTGCAACAATAACTATGTTAAATGAAATATAAAATTGCAGCATGGGAGGTGTTATTAGTTGTCTAAGTTTAAATATAGAGCAATGAATTCAACCGGAGAAAAAATTAATGGAGATTACGAGGCTAATAGTAGGGACGATGTTATATCAATGCTTTCAGCAAATGGCCTTTATCCATTAATGGTTGAAGAAGTTATTGAAAGTACTAATATTGAAATAAGTATTTTTGATAAAGTTAAGACAAAGGATATTTCAATTTTTTGTAGACAATTTTACACTATGCTAGATGCAGGTGTAACAATGAATAATGCCCTTAATATATTATCTAAGCAGTTAACTAATAAAAAATTAAAGTTAGCTATTACTGAAATAGAAGATGATGTTAAAAAAGGTGAAATGTTATCAGCTTCAATGAAGAAGTATGATGATATATTTCCACAATTATTAGTATCAATGGTTGAATCAGGAGAAATAAGTGGTAAGCTTGATGAAGTTATGCTTAGAATGTCTATTCACTATGAAAAAGAAAATAAGATTAATAATAAAGTAAAATCAGCAATGATTTATCCATCAGTATTAAGTGTTTTAGCAGTTGCTGCAGTTATAGTAATTATGACTTTTGTTATGCCAACCTTCTTAGAGATGTTTGCAGAAACAGGCACTGAATTACCGCTTATAACCAAAGTTTTAATATCAATAAGTTCTTTTATGAATAAAAGATGGTACATAATTTTATTAATTGTAATTTGCTTTGTTGTTGGATTTACGTACTTTAAGAGGACAGAATTTGGACAAATTTTATTAAGTAAAATAAAGCTTAAAATTCCAGTAGTTAAAAATATGAATCAAATGATAATTGTATCTAGATTTACTAGAACATTATCAACACTTTTAGCAAGTGGAGTTTCTCTTACACAAAGTTTAGATATTATAGCTGATATAGTAGGAAACAAAATTGCAGAAGAAGAAGTACATAATGTAAGAGATAGAGTTTTTAGAGGTGAAGGAATGTATTTACCTATAAAAGATTCTGAAGTATTTCCAGAGATGCTTGCTTCTATGGTTAAAATAGGAGAAGAAACAGGTTCGTTAGATGGAATCCTAGAGAAGACAGCAGATTTTTATGATGATGAATTAGAACAAGCAATTCAAACAACAGTAGCATTAGTAGAACCAGCACTTATTGTTGTAATGGGATTAGTCATCGGGACAATAGTATTAGCTATAATGATTCCTATGTTTACTATGTATGGAAATATGTAAATAAGATTTAAATTTAAAATTTAAATAAATAATATTATACACAGGGGGAAAGTTTTATGTTAAAAAACTTAAGAAACAAAAAGAAAAAAGGATTTACTTTAGTTGAGTTAATCATAGTTATTGCAATTATAGCAATATTAGTAGCTATAGCTGTACCTCAATTTGGTAAGATAAGAGCTAAAGCAAACATAAGTGCAGATATGGCTAATGCAAAGAGCTTATATAGTGCAATTGCAGCATGTGTTGCAGATGAAACATTACCAGCTAACACAGATGCTATAATTGATTTAGAAGAGGATACGGAACCAGCTACTGATTTTACAAATGAAAAATTAGTAGAATATTTAGGTGGAACTAATAATGTTCCGGCACCAAAAGCTTATCAAGGATCGCAGTTTATGTACTCTATTACAGATGGAGAAATTGTTATATATGTAGAAGGCGAAGCAGCTTCAAGTGATGCTGACCCAGATTATGCAGATGGAGTTAAAATATATCCAGGAGTTACAGCAGGTTCAAAATACGATAAAAACAATTAATAAAATTATAAAGTGTAAAGCCATTGGCTTTACACTTTACTCTATATAAAAGAAATAAATCTGATTAAGAGGTGAGATATCATGGACGAAAGTAAGAAAAGAATTAGTTTAAAAGAGTTATTGACTATGGATTTAAGGGATTTAAAAAAGTTGAAATCAAAGGGTACAGGGTCCGCCTCTGTTAGTAGTTCAAAGTCTAAAAGAGAAAAGAAAAAAAGAAATCCAAGAAAAGTTATTGCCTTTGATATTGGAAGTAATACTATAAAAATTGTAGTTGGAAGACATGAAAATGAAAAATTAGTAATAGAAAATATGTTAGATGTACCAACTCCAGTAGATACAATTATGGATGGAAAAATATTTAATGAAAAAGAGTTAGCAGAAATAATACAATATACATTAAAAACAGAAAAGATAAATGTTAAAGATATAATTTATACAACAGATTCAACATCTATAATCAATAGAGAATTATTAATTCCAAAGGTTGAGGAAGATGAAATGGAAACGGTAATTAGATATGAAATACAACAATTCTTACCGATAAATCTTAATGATTATATATTACAGTACACATTATTAGGAGAAGTTGAGGATCATATTGATGGAATGTCTAAATATAAGGTTAATGTAATATCATATCCAGAAAAATCGGCTAGAGCATATTATGATTTATTGAAGGATATGGATGTAAAGCCATATGCTTTAGATATAGTTCATAACTCAGTTAAAAAGTTATTAAATTTAAATGATAAAATAAATGAAATTGAAAAGAGCATTGATGAAACTATTGCCATGATAGATATGGGTGCAGAAATTATTAATGTTAACATATATAAAAATAATGAATTAGATTTTACAAGAATAATGAGAAATGGTGGAAATGATATAGATAATGCGTTAAGTCAAAGGCTTGAGATATCGAAAAAGTTAGTAGAATCAATGAAGATAGAAAAAGCAGACTTAACATCTATATTAGAAAATGACGAAATAAATGATGTTATAAAAGAAGTGATATCAGAATGGTTATCGGATTTATCAAGAATAATACAATTCTATAAAAATAAACAAAGAGGTAATGATATTCATAAAATTTATATTTATGGAGGAACTTCTAATATAAAAGGATTAGAAAAAGCTATTGAAGCAAAATTAAATATAAAAACAGAAAAAATAACAAGTCTTAGTAAAGTTGAACTTGCAAAGTCTAATTTAAAAGAAGAATCATTAGAACAATATATAAATGCAATTGGTTCAATAATAAGATTGTAGAAAGGAGAGATATGCATGTTAAACAGAGATATAAACTTTTTTAGCACGTATGTTGGGCAAAAAAAAGAAAAGAAAAATCAAAACATATATATTTATACGTTAACTACCTTTCTTACAGTACTTATATTAGGAACACTTTCTTGGAATACAGTAAATTTATTTATAGTAAATGATCAAATTAAAGTAATAGATGCAAAGCTTAATGATCCTACAATACAAAGTCAAATAAAAGAGTCAGAGGTAGTAAATTCAAAATTAAATATATTAGAAAGTTATAACAAGGATTTAACTAAAGTAGTTACAGCTATAGATAATAGAAGTTTAATAAATAATACTATATTAGATAAAATAAGCTCAGTACTTCCAAGTGATGTCACATTCAAAAATATAAATATAACAAATGGAAATGTATCTATATCAGCTGCTTCAAAAACAAGAACAGCAATAGCAGAGGTACAACATAACCTAAAGTCATTAGACATAATTGGCGATGTAACAATAGGTAGTATATCAGGTGATGGCTCATCAGGGGAATATACATTTGATTTAAAATGTGTATTAATGGGTGAATAGTTATGAAAATAAGTAAAAAAGAAAAATATTTATTAGGTGTATTAGGAACAATTTTAGTTTCTGTATTATATTATCAATTTATATATACTCCTCAAGTTGAAAAGCTTGAAAATTTAAAAGCTATAAAGCTTGAAAAGGAAACAAAATATGATGAAATAATTGAAACAATAAAAACATTGGAGCAAAGAAAAGGAAAGATAAAGTCACTTAATCAACAAATAATAGATAGGGCAAACCCGTTATATCCAGAAATAATACAGGAAAATTTAATATTAGAAATAGATAAGTTACTAACAGATAGTAAATTAAAGGGAACTATTTCTTTTAGCGGTATAACAGTAGGGCAAGTTGAAGCTTTACCAAGTGGAGTTAATTCAAATTTACAAACGTCTTTTGATTCTATAGTAAATGAATATAATAATAATTTTAAGAGTGAATCAGTAGAATCAGAGTTAGTTGAAGAAAATCAAGAAATAAAAGACTCTAATGGAATTAATGAAGAAAACATTATAAATGAATCAGTATCTGAAGGTAGTACTAGAGGAGAAAATTCAGCAATAATAAGTAGTGGAGATGCCACTACAGAACAAATAAAAGTTAGCTTAAACTTTAATGGTACATATACTTCATTAAAAGATTTTATTAGATTAGTAAATAATAATTCGAGAAAAATAGTAATAACAAATATATCATTATCAGGTAAGGGTGAAGGTGAAGAAGTAAGTGGTTCAATGAATTTAGAGTTTTATGCAATACCTAAGCTTGGAGATACAGATAGTGAATATTATAGATGGTTATTAAATAATACTTATGGAAAGAAATATCCATTTAGTTCATCTGCAGCAAGTGGTACAACAATTGAGCAATTAACTACATCACATGCAAGTTATGATTTTATTATGGTATCAAAACCAATTTCATCAGATTTACCTACAGTAATGCTTGGACAAGCTAATGACACATCAAATTTATCATATGTGTATGCAGATAATAGTGGAACTGAAACTGTAGAACTTGTATTAACAGAAGAGAGTGGAAGGTATTATTTCAAATACAAGGCTGGGTCTAATACTTATCCGTTAAGTTACAACGGAAATGGAATTGAATTTAAACCACTTGGAGATAAGATAGTTTTAAATATACTTTCGACTAAAAGACTAAATGAAGAAGACCTTTCAGGTATTGCATTAACTATTACGAACAATACAAAAAAAGAAGTTGAAGTAATAATTGAAAATGAAGATGATAATAGACCAAGAATATCACTTGCAAGTGAAGGTAATAACGTTAAAGTTACTAAAAAGTAGGTGAAAATTATGATTTTTAATAAAAAGAAAAAAGCATCTACCTTACTAGAAGTGATAATAAGCTTAGCATTAGTTGCGTTATTAGTTGGACCAGCGATGAACATGATTGTTGCTTCAGTTAAAAATATTCAAAAAACTAAAGTAAAGGAAAAAGCAGAGCTTATAGGTAAGCAAATAGTTGAAGAAATTAAAGCATTAGATTTAGAAAACTTATCTATAGGAAATATTACTTTAAGCAATAATGTTGTATTAACTAAGGATATAACATCAGAAAATGAAGAAATTATTAGAGGGTCTAATTATAATATTGAAACTAATAATAACGGATATGATATTGATATTATTATGAAAAAAAATACTAATGTTAAATATGATAACATTAATGAAAGTATGGATGCTGAATTTAATGTATACATTGATAGCTATAATAACGTAGAGTTTTTATTTTTTGAAAATGTGAGAGATTCTTCTAATTTGATAAAAATACCTATATTAAATAATTATGATTTTAAAGTTATAAATACAAGTACAGAAATACAAATACAAAGTGCTGAAGGAGATAGCTTAAACCCTTCCATAGTAAAAACGGTATTGGATGGGGCGGTTAAACCAGGATTTTTAAAGATAAATTTTTTAGAAACTAATGAAAAAATAACAGATGAAGAAAAAAAGCAAATAAAAATAGAAGTGGATAATAAGATGGGTGAAGATTTTAATATTTTTATATCCAAAAGAGTAAGTAGCTTATTTAAAGAAGAGATAAAAATAGATAAAACATCAATTGGAAGTATATTAGTTACAACAGATGAGTTTGACCCTAAGCCTATTGGAGATATGTATGACTTTACTGTTAGGGTAAATAAAGATGGTAAAGAATTATTTAAATTAAATGGGTATAAAAATATAAATTTATAAGTGGGGTAGGTATAGATGAGAAAGAAGAAAAAGGGTTCGAGTTTAGTATTGGTATTAGTAATTTTTCTTATGTTAATTACTGTTGGAACAGCAATAGTATCAACAACGTCTGTTGTATATAAAAATCAAATCAATGAAAGTAAAAGAGCACAAAATCTTTATTCATCTGAATCAGGATTAGATGTAACTTATAACGTTATAGCAAAGACTATTGAAACTGCAATAAGTCTTAGCAATAAAGCTGTTAATGAACTACTTTATAAGAATTATAATCTTATAGAAGTTGAAAGAGAAGCTGTAAAAAATGGAACAGAGTTAAAATTTCCTGTAAAGATAGGAGACAATAGTAAAAGTAGAATAATAAAATCAGATTTAACTTTAAATAGAGAAGAATTAAAAAAGGTTGAAGATGAGATTTTTCAAACAGCTTTTTGCTTAATAATGAAGGATAACATTACTAAATGTATAACTAATGGCGAATATTTAAAGAGCATAATATCTTTTACTGAATATTTTATAAAAAGTGAAATGAGTGTTAATGGATCTAAAATTAATGAACCGGAAAAGATATTTTCAAAAATAAAATATGAAAATGATATTTCACCAAACATAATTGCAGAAATAATAGGAGAAATGCCTAATTTAGATGATGAAGATAAAGAAATAGAATTAGATATAACATCTCAATTTTATAGTGGCATTGAAGATGATGAAAATAAAAATATAACAAGGAAAAATACTGTAGATACTGAATTAACAGCACAACCAGGAAAGCAAGAAAGGGTTATTAATTTAAAATATAAAATAACAGTGCCAGTATATAATCCAACTAATACAACTAAAAAGGTTCAAATAATTAAAAGACCTGTATTTGATAATAGTTTTGCCATCGACGGAAATTTATATTTATCAGGTAGTCAAATTGATATAGAAGGTAACTTATATGTAAAAGGTTCTGACATTAAAGAAACAGATGTTAATGGATTAGACCAAAATGTTTTTAATAAATATAAAAATGGGATAATTATAGAATCTAATGGAAATTCAATTCAAGATAGTACAAATGTCAATATTGAAGGGAATATAGTTACTACTAAGAGTATTAGTATGAGAGATTATACTAATTTAATAATGAACGGAGATATTTATGCATCTAACTTGCATTTGGGTAAATACACTAATGAAGCCAATGCTTCTAATAATATAGGAACTGATATAACAATAAATAGAAATGTATCAGTAAATAAAAAAGCTAATGTGTATTTAAGTAATGATTTATCTATATATGCAGACAACTCAACAGTAAATTTAAATAGTTTTTACGGATTAAATGATATTACTGATAATAGTTCAGGACAAGATAGGTCATCAAGTAGTATTATTATTAACTCAAGAGATAATGTAAATTTATATGTAAAAGAGAAAGCGTATATTTTAGGAACTGCTTATATAAATACAGATAATAAATATCAAACAGGTGAATCAGTAGCTGTAAAAGGAAATTATTTAGCTTATACAACTTCTTTAGAAGGGCAAGAAATAGGTGATAGTAACACTAACTATGAAAATGTTGAATTTCAATATGATAGGCCGTTACAGTTAATATCTAAAATTAATGGAGCAGATGTTAATGTTATAAGTAAAGCGCAGTATTTTGAGGATTATTCAAAAATTGAAGAGAATAAGGCAAGATTAAATTTAGTATCAGTAAGTTTACCAAGTGATACATATTCAATAGGAGCCTATATAAATGGAAATACTATAAAAGGTTCTAGTGGAAAATTAGCAGATACAATGCTAAATATTATAAAGACTGAAAAAGATAAATTTGCTAAAAAAGTTTATGGGTTCGGGATAATTGGTGCTGATTTTGATAATCCGCCAACAAGTGTTGAAACGGGATTAAGATCTGTAACAACGGAATTATTATTAGAAAATCTTCCTAATGTATATAATGAAATGATAGCACCTAATGACTATAGAGTAGTATTCAATAAGGAAAAAAATAAGAATGTTGTTTTAGTTGGGAATGATTCAAATGTTAGAATAGATGAATTAAAATCAGATACTAACAATATAGTAATAGATTTAAGCAATAATAATGAAGCTAAATTTACTGGTCTTATAATGACTAATGGAAATGTTGAAATTTATGGACAGTTAGAAGTAAGAGGTTCTATAATAGCAGCTGGAAATTTAGTTTGTAATAGTGATAATAAAAAAAAGAAATTTATTTATGATAGTAAAGTAGTTAAGGAAATAATAGCTATCTATTACGACAAATTATATAAAGAAGGTTCAAATGATACTGTAATAGTACAACCAACAGATGAATATACAGAAACAGTTGAAATTGAATATGATAGTAGCAAGCAACATAATGTTAAAGATTACATTAAACAAAGCTTATGGAGTATTAAAAAATAATGAAGGTGTGCCCCAGGGGAAAGTCGAATTGGGGAGTCGAATACCAATAAATAAAAGTAGAGGGTGTTTTTATATGAAGAAAAAAGGGATAACTTTATTAGAAGTGATAATTACTATGTCTATAATGCTATTGATTATGTCACTTGTTTATCCTATTTTTCTTTCAGGAAGCAAGAACTTGATTAAAAGTGATATGGAAACAACACTTCAAATGGATGCAACTGCTATAGAAAATAAGATATCAGAAATATTAACACAATCTAAAGGAATTGAAAGTGTTTTTGAAATTGAAAATGTAAATAGTAGTGATACAGAAAATATAGTTTTAAGTGAAGAAAAAAATTCAGAAAACACTGTAAATAATATAGGAAAACTTGAAGTAAAAGTTCCTAAAGATGAAGATATAGATAATGATAAATCTTATATATTTAAATTGGAAAGAGTGGATAGAAGAGATAATAAAAATATTTATTCTATATCAATAGATGATGGACAACCTTTATCTAAATATGTTGAAGCTTTTTCAATTGAAAGTATGGATGACAAAAAATTGGTAGATGCAATATACGTTAAAGTTAAGATTAATTTATATTATAAAAAAGGAATTACTGTAGTTGAGCATCCTATAGAATCTATAATAACATTTAGAAACGAGTAATTATGAAGGGGGGAGATAAATAAATGAGAAAATTAAATAAAAGTAAGATATTAAGTTTGGTATTAATTATTATGATGGTATTTACATTTATTCCAATAAGTTTAGCTTGGGCAGATGATGTTTTAAATGACATAGAAGAGCAAGAATATAAAGATGAGCATAATGATGAAGATAAAGAGGAAAATCAGATTAATGAATTATCATCTATAAGTATTAAGCCACAAATCAATTTGCAATATGGGGGAATTGTACCGGAAAACCCAATGGTAGGACAAGAATTTGAAGTTACATATCATATAAACCCTGAACCATTTCAACATAATATTTCTAAGCCAAAGGAAATAGTACTTGTTTTAGATGGATCAGGAAGTATGGATACAATAATAAAATGTGAGCATGGAAAGACTAGTTCGCATTATGTAAGTGGAGTATTATGTAAGCCAAAAACAAGATTAGAAGAGCTAAAAGATGCAGCAAAAGCATTTATAAATAAAATGAAATCAGTAGAGAATTTAAAAATAGGTATAGTTGTATATTCAAGTTCAGCTACAATTAATCCAATAAGTAGGAGTGGAACGACCACTGTTAAAAGATATTACAATGGAGTATGGACAAATAGAAGTGTGCCTAAATATCAGTCATATACAGATGAATATTTTTTAGATGTAAATGATAGTAGATTGTTAAAAATGATAGATAATATAGATGCATTAGGTGGAACCAATACAGGTGAAGGATTGAGAAAAGCTAAATTTTTATTAGATGAAGGAACTAAAGATGCTAATAAAACAATAGTATTTATGTCTGATGGTCTGCCCACTTATTATTCAATTACTGGAACTAATTTAAATCACTACAAAGAAATAGATAATACAACACCAAGTATTTCAGGAGCTGGTAATGAGGATAGTCAAGATAATATTAATAAATCTTCTGCTTATGCAGAAGCTATTGGAAGTGAAAAAATAAGGGGAAATGGATATAATATTTTCTCTATAGGATATGGTTTGAATTCTACTGGTAATGAAAAAATGGAAGAAATTCATAAATCAATGGGAGGAGTAGCAACTAATAATGATGATCCTAATAATACGTTTTTTGCAACTAGTGAAGGTGCAATAGAAAGCGTATTTAATAAAATTGCAGATACTTTAATAAATTCATATTCAATTAATGACGTAAAACTTAATTTAAATTTATCAGATAGCATTAGTGCCTTTAATGGTGGATCTGTGAATATTAATGGGCATCAAGTGGAGATTGATCCAATAGTATATGAAAGAAAAGAAAACAATTGGTATCGTGCAGAGCCTCAAAGTATAAAATTCACAGTGAAGGCTAAGGATTCAGGCAGTATAAAACTGTTTAAGGAAAATAGCTCATTAACATACACGGATATTGAAGGTAAAATTCATTCAGTAGCTATACCTAATATTGAAATTAATGTAAGGGAATATTCAGCCACAGATGCTGATAAACTAGGAGTTACATTTTCACCGACTAAAAATGGATATCTTATTGGTGATAATGCTGATATAAAAGTTACATTTAGTCATTCAGGTAATAAAAATATTAGTTATACAGATGCAAAGTTTACATTAGATAAAAATAGTAAACCTAATAATTTTATAACACAGTCGTCATTTGATTATGTTTTAAACTTTGGTAATATAACAGAAAGTAAAAATATGACTTATAATTTTAATATTAATGATGATATAGATATAAATAGCGAAGAGGGAGTTGGATATCAGTTAATAGGTAGTTATGAATATAATATAAATGGTACAAAAGAATCAAATAGCAATATAACAACAAATGTTAATGTTAAAAGAGGTCAAATAAGGATAAAAGTTAATGATTCAATTAATAATGATATAACATCAGAATCAAAGGTTGTATTAAAAGATAAATTTAATAATGAAATAATAGGTAATTATGATAATGGATATATAATTTTTGATACTGTTTCAACAGGGAGCCATGAGGTTGTATTAAAGGAAGTACCAGAAGGGTGTTATATTGCAGATGAAAATAAAAATGCATTAATAGAAGTCAAATATGAAAAGCCAGTCGGAACATATACATTTACAACTGAAGGGGCAATTGCAACAAAAGAATTAGAAATAGATGCAAAATTAATAGGCACTAATCCTAATTATCCATATTTAGATGAAGAGATAACAGTAACGTATGAAATTAATCCAAAGGAATTTATTAAAGATTCAACAAATGAAATTATAATAAAAGAAGCTAAATTATTATTTAATTTAGGTGATAAATTTACACCAGTAGATGGAGAGGGTTTAGTAAGTAGTGATAATGGTAAATATGTTTTAGATTTTGCAGATAAGGTTAAATATATTTATGATAACACTAATAATAAATATGTGGCCGATAAGTTTACTGTTTCTTTTAAAATAAGAGCTAATAGTTCGGGAGAGAATATTTCATTTAATGAAGGTAAAATTGAATATGAAAATATATTGGATATAAATAATACAATGATATCAAATATAATAGATACTCCTGTTGTTACAGTCAGAAGTATAAGTGAATTACCTATTTATACTGGTGCGGATATAAGGATATTAGAGATAGAACCATCGGATAGTTTTAAATTAACTAATTTATCATCGAGGTCTACAACTGGTATTGAAGAGATTGAAAAAATTATAGATGATAAAAAATATAAAATAGAAATTACTCATATGACTATGGCAGAGTTTATAGGTAAAGTTGATGATTTGAATGGAAAGTATGATGTAATTGTAATTGGAAAGTATGTAGATAATAGTTTGGTTAATCCAAATGGAATTATAAATGCCGAAAATAATTTAGAAGGAACTATATGGTTTAAGGATTATAAAGATTTAGAAAATGATATTACTAATAAAAAAGCTAAGGAAATAAAAGAATTTATTAATTCAGGACAACTTGTCTTTATAGATAGTGATATTAAAGAAATGAGTAGTTCGAAATTATGGTGGCATACAACTAATTCTCAAGGAGATTTTAATCAGTCTGTAGATAATTTAGTTAAAGATATGAGTGTGAACTCTAATAGTAATGATAAAAAGATAAGTATAGATAATATTGTTAATAAATATATACAAAGAATAAAGGAAAATAATTCATTAATTAGACCTAAAATAGTTTCAACATCACCAATTGGAGATTCTCATGATGATGATTTGGGAAAGATATATAAGAGAAATATGCGATTTGATATAAATGTTAGCGACATAATTGGTGAAAGTTTAACTATTAATTTATATTTAGATATTAATGGAGATGGATTATTTAAAGAAGAGGAAATAGTAAAGACAATTGAAGGTGTTAATATACCAGAAGATGGATATAAGCTAGAATATAATTTATATAATGATTTTCCACAGTTTATTGGGTATTTAGAGTGGAGAATTGAGGTAGTAAAGGATATAGATTTGAATTCTTCGCAGCCCATAAAATCTTATACTGATGGAAATATATTATTTAGAAGAGTAACACAAGAAAAGAGAGTAATAAATGTTTTGCAGATATCGCCGTTTGAAAGTGGAAATTTAGAGGCCTCTTCTGCTCAGTGGAAAGGTGGAAATTTAAATTTAAAAACCAATACTGCATTTCAGAGTCTATTAAAGGAAAAGGAAGTTCAAGATTATGAAATAAATATTGAGGTTATAAGTTATCAAGATTTTTATCAAGGAAATAACCTTGGACCAGGGACATCACCTTTAAATGGTAGCAAGTATCATATGATTATAATGGGATTTGCAGATACATTTAGAGAAAAGAGTATTTCAAATCAGGGAATTGAAGAAATAAAAAAATTTATAGAATCAGGTCAGGGATTAATGCTAACTCATGATACTTTATGGTATAAAAGCTGGGATGGATGGCAAAAAAATATAAGAAATGCACCACAATTTATAAGAACATTTAGAGATATTATAGGACAATCTAGGTATATAGATCCTAATAATGAAGATGAAACAGGACTAAATGGGGAAAAAATAACGCATGATCCTAATAGACCAGAAGTAAATGGAGATGATAGTAAATATCCAAAAGAAGCTGGGGCTACTTTATTGGAGCTAAATGGAGTTAATAATAGTAATAGCACTGAGGTTTATAGAGTAAATGAATCCTTAATAACTAATTATCCATTTAAATTAGGCGAAACAATAAGAGTAAGAAGAACTCATGGACAATATTTACAACTTAATTTTGAAGATGATGATGTAGTACCATTATTTAATTTAACTGAAAACAATAATAATAATGTAGGAAATAATGAATATATAGAATGGAATCATCAAAGTAATAAGGTAAATAGATATGATTCTAGAAACTCATATTATACATATTCAAAAGGTAATATTACATTTTCAGGAACGGGAGAAAATTCAAGAGAAAGTATTGAGTATCCTGAATCTGAGTTAAGATTATTTGTTAATACAATAGTAAAGGCTGAAAGAGGAGCTAATCACAAACCTGAAGTATATGGATTGGAAAGTGTAACTGAAATACCTTATAACTCAGATTTAGAGTTTAATGCAATAGTTAAAGATGTTGATGGAGATAGAGTTAAAATTAATAAAATATCTTTAAATGGAGTAGATATAAGTTCACAAGTTTATAAAGATCCATTAAATAAAATACCAAGTGGATTTAAGAATCAAGGTTCACAGTTTCCTATAACTATACCATCAAGTTTATTTATAGTTAATAAACAAATATCTTTAACAATAGAAGCTGAGGATTCAAGGGGGGCAATAACTACTAAAGAGTATAAGATAACTCCAGTTCAAAATCCATTATTAACATCTAAGGGTCAAACCATTAATACTTTAGTTGGAGAAAATATAACATTTGAAATTCAATTAGATAAAGAAAATGATACTAATCCAAGTAGTATTTTAGTTGACAGTATTGAAGTAACGGATAAAAATGAAATAGTAACTTTAAGCAATATAAATACTGAGTATAGGGGTGGAAAGATATATTTAGTAGGAAACTTAAAAGCTTTAATAGAAGTAACTGGTGAAGAGTTACCTATAATTATTAATTATAGTAATGGCACTAGTTCTATGAAGAGGTGTGAAGCTAAAATAATACTTAATAGTAGAAGTGCTAATGTAAATGTAATATTAAAGGTAAATGATTATAGTAATCAAAACTTAGGGATAGGTCCAAAAGTTACATTAATAAATAAAATAAGCAATAAAGTTTATGAAAATAATATATCAATAATTGATGGACAAACTAATTTCAACTCAATAGAGGCTGGAGAATATGAGCTTTCCATAAGTGAAATAATTGGGTATGATATTTTATCTATTTTAGTAAATGGAACAAATGTGAGTTTTGCAGAAAATAATAAAATAAAATTTAATATAAGTTTTAGTGAAAATTCTAAAATAATAGAGATTGCAGTTGAGCCACAAGTTTCAGAGGTGATTCATGGTTTATATCAAGGCATAGGAGATAATAGACAAGTTAATATTATTGAAAATTTAAATGGCTTTGAAATGACAGCCGGTATGAATGTTAATTTTGCTTCAACATTCGTATTAGGAGGAAATAGTATTCCAATTAATTTATCTATTGATTCTAAATTGGAAGTAACTAATGCTAAAGAAAGTATAAATAAAAATAATATAAAAATATATAAGGTTACAAGTAATGACGAAAAAACTATATTGGATGAAGTTTCGGAATCAAAATTAGATATTTCAGTTAGTAATTCGCAATATGTAATTAAAATTAATGAAAGTATACAAAGAGATACTAGAATATTAATTACTTATTCTGCAATAGTTCCGGAGAGTAGTAATGAGGAAGAATTTACCAACACAATAAGTATAAGTAATAAAAATAAATCAATTAAGGTTTATACAATAGATACAGGAGAAAATAATCCTGCATATCTACCAGAATTGTTCTAAATCGTATTATAAATTTATAAATATAACATATATAAATCTTTTATTAACAGGCTGTATTTTAAATGCAGCTTGTTTTTTAGTATATATTATTAAGTATAGATTAAATATAGATAAATTCAGCTTATAACAATAGAGGATATATAAATTAGAAAAGATTTTATAGGTAAAATTATTTGTATTGACAATAAATCTTTCATAAACTATAATGATAAAAAGCGAAAAAACACGAATAATAAAAGAACTCATATAAGCCCGTAATATGGATGGGTGTTTCTACCGAAAACCTTAAATTTTCGTCTATGAGTGATGTTAATATATGTAAAACTTAATGTTTGTATACGAATAATATTAGGTTGAAAAGCATATTAATTTCACTTATAGAAATGTGGGATTAATATGCTTTTTTTTAATTGAATTTTAGGTTTTACCCCAATAATAAGCTATGCATTTAATTAATTTGACATAAATTTAAGTTCGGCAAGCTGAATTTATAAATAGTGTACTAGCTTAAAAATAAGAAAAGAAATTTTATTATAACGGAATAATATTAAGTAATATCTGAGAATATTAAATAGTGTTATATAATAAACGAAAAAGCAAATTATAGATTATGAGTTAAATAAATTATTAATGAAATACATAAAAGTTATAAGAAGATTTAAATTGATGGGAGAGATTAAGTATGGCAAGAATTTTAAAAACAGCTTACACATTTGATGATGTATTATTAGTTCCAAACAAATCAGAGGTATTACCACACCAAGTTAGTTTAAAAACTCAATTAACAAAAACTATAACATTAAATATACCATTAATGAGTGCTAGTATGGATACAGTTACTGAATCAAAAATGGCAATTGCTATGGCTAGAGAAGGTGGAATAGGGATAATTCATAAGAATATGCCTATAGAAGATCAAGCAAGAGAAGTTGATAGAGTTAAAAGACAAGAAAATGGAGTAATTACAGATCCGATATTCTTAAATGAAGACCATACAGTAAGAGAAGCATTAGAATTAATGGCTAGATATAGAATCTCAGGTGTTCCAGTTACAAGAGGAACTCAGTTAGTAGGAATAATAACTAATAGAGACATAGTTTTTGAGACAAACCATGATAAGCTTGTTTCAGAAGTTATGACTAAGAGTCCATTAGTAACAGCTTCTGAAGGAACTACATTAGAAGAAGCGTTAGAGATTTTAAAAACTCATAAAATTGAAAAGTTACCTCTAGTTGATAAAGATAACAATTTAAAAGGACTTATAACAATAAAAGATATAGAAAAAGTTAGAGCATATCCAAATGCAGCAAAGGATTCAAGAGGGAGACTTCTTTGTGGAGCGTCTGTAGGTATAACTAACGATATGATGGATAGAGTAGATGCATTAGTTAGAGCACAAGTTGATGTTATTACATTAGATACAGCTCATGGACATTCAAAAGGAGTTATTGAAGGAGTTAAGAAGATAAAAGCTAAATATCCAGAACTTCAAATAATTGCTGGTAATGTTGCTACTGCAGAAGCTACAAGAGACTTAGCTGAAGCTGGTGCAGATTGTGTTAAGGTTGGTATAGGACCAGGTTCTATTTGTACAACAAGAATAGTTGCAGGGGTAGGTGTTCCTCAATTAACTGCAGTTATGGATTGCGCTGAAGAAGGAAGAAAATATGGAGTGCCAGTAATTGCTGATGGTGGTCTTAAATATTCTGGGGATATAGTTAAGGCATTAGCTGGTGGAGCATGTGCTTGTATGATGGGTTCAATGCTTGCTGGTTGTGAAGAAGCACCTGGTGAAATGGAAATATATCAAGGAAGAAGCTATAAGGTTTATAGAGGAATGGGTTCTTTAGGAGCTATGGAAAAGGGATCTTCTGATAGGTATTTCCAAAATGGAACTAAAAAGTTTGTTCCAGAAGGCGTTGAAGGAAGAGTTGCTTACAAGGGTTATGTAGCAGATACTTTATATCAATTAATTGGTGGTATAAGATCAGGTATGGGATACCTTGGAGCACCAAATTTAGAGGATTTATATGAAAATGCAGGATTTGTTGTTCAAACTGCTTCAGGGATAAGAGAAAGCCATCCACATGATATAAATATTACTAAAGAGGCTCCAAACTATAGTGTTAGAGAATAGTTTAAAATATTAATAATTATAAAAAGGGGGAGGAAATAAAAATATATAGACTTTTGTTAATAAGTTTTTATATTTTGTATTTTCCTCTTTTTTAAAACGAATTATTTTATGGAAAATTTAAATAATATTCATATTTTTGTTGAAAAATGTATAATTTTACGAGATAATTAAAAAAAAGACATTAGGAGGATTCTAATGAATAAGGAATTAATATTAGTACTTGACTTTGGTGGTCAATACAATCAATTAATAGCAAGAAGAGTTAGAGAATGTAATGTATATTGTGAGGTACATCCTTATAATTTAAGTGTTGATAAAATAAGAGAAATGAATCCAAAGGGAATAATTTTTACTGGTGGACCAAATAGTGTTTATGGTGAAAATTCACCACTTTGTGATAAAGCTATATTCGAATTGGGAATACCTGTACTTGGTATTTGTTATGGTTCACAACTTATGTCTCACGTTCTTGGAGGAAGTGTTGCAACTGCTCCTGTAAGTGAATATGGTAAAACTGTAGTTAAAGTTGATACTACATCTAAATTATTTAGTGATGTACATGAATCAACAATTGTTTGGATGAGTCATACAGATTACATAGAAAGAGCTCCTGAAAACTTCAAGATAGTGGGAACTACACCTGTTTGTCCAGTAGCTGCTATGGAATGTGAAGAAAAAAATCTTTATGCAGTTCAATTCCATCCAGAAGTTATGCATTCTGTAGAGGGAACTAAAATGTTATCAAACTTTGTTTATAACATTTGTAAATGTTCTGGAGATTGGAAAATGGATTCATTTGTTGAAAAGACAATTGAGGAAATAAGAGAAAAGGTTGGTAATGGTAAGGCTTTATGTGCATTATCAGGTGGTGTTGATTCATCTGTTGCAGCAGTTCTTTTATCAAAAGCTATTGGAAAACAATTAACTTGTGTATTTGTTGATCATGGTTTACTTAGAAAAGATGAAGGCGATGAAGTAGAAGCTATATTTGGACCAGAGGGACAATATGATTTAAACTTTATAAGAGTAAATGCTCAAGAGAGATTCTATGAAGCTTTAGCTGGAGTTGAAGACCCAGAAACTAAAAGGAAAATAATAGGTGAAGAATTCATTAGAGTATTTGAAGAAGAAGCTAAAAAAATTGGTGCTGTTGATTTCTTAGTTCAAGGTACAATTTATCCAGATATAATTGAAAGTGGACTTGGTGATTCAGCGGTTATTAAATCACATCATAATGTTGGGGGACTGCCTGACTATGTTGATTTTAAAGAAATAGTAGAACCACTTAGATTATTATTTAAAGATGAAGTTAGAAAAGCCGGATTAGAACTTGGAATTCCTGAAAAATTAGTTTATAGACAGCCTTTCCCAGGACCAGGACTTGGTATAAGAATTATTGGTGAAGTAACTGCTGAAAAAGTTAAAATAGTTCAAGAAGCAGATGCAATTTATAGAGAAGAAATTGCAAAAGCAGGTCTAGATAAAACTATAGGTCAATATTTTGCAGCTTTAACTAACATGAGATCTGTTGGAGTTATGGGTGATGAAAGAACTTATGATTATGCGATTGCACTTAGAGCAGTAACTACAAGTGATTTCATGACAGCAGAATCGGCTGATCTTCCATGGGAAGTTCTAGGAAAAGTAACAACTAGAATAGTGAATGAAGTTAATGGTGTTAATAGAGTAATGTATGATTGTACAGGAAAACCACCTGCGACTATTGAATTTGAATAATAGATAAAATTAAATCTCCCAATATTAATCAAAATATAGATTAATATTGGGAGATTTTTTTAAAATAAAAAGTAAAATAAGTAATAAAATGGTAAAGTGTGGTATAATTTAATTAGGTATATTAGGGAGGGGTAAAAATGGGAGAGAAAAAAGAAAAAATACATCAAAAAACAGATAGTACAACTAAGAAAGATAATAAAAATGTCGATGAGTTAAGGTGCAATGAGAGTTATAAGAAAGAAGAAATGAATTTATATGAGTCTGATGATTATGAAGAAAATTTAGAGGGTACTGAAAGAAATGTAAAAAAGAAAAGAATAGTGGTTTCAATTATAGTAACGCTATTAATTGGATTAGCTACTGTATTATGGTTTAAGGGATACGATATAGTTAATTATGCTTTCACTGTAGCAGCAGAGATAGCTGAAGAAGATAATAATGAAAAGAAAGATACGAATATAGATACAAATGAAGATATAAAGGAATCAAACATAGTTTTAAGTGAAGAAGAGCTACTAAATATATATGACAGAGTTCATCAATTAGCTAATACTATAATCATACCAGAAGATGGGCTTATATGGGGTGAGGAAGAAATTACAAAGAAGGCAATAGAAGAAGTATTAGTAAAATTAAAAGGAAATGATGATGAACTTTATAGTGAACTTTCAAAGTGGTTAGAACTAGATTTAGATAATGCTGTAGATGTTCATAATTATGTATGGAGTAAGTTAGGTGGCAGTGAAGGTCGTGCATCAGCGATAAATGAAGAGGCTATAACAAAAGTTATTAAAGTTTTATCTGATTAAGTGATATAATTTTTATGTAAAATGTCGAAACTAACTTATATAAGTATAAGATAAAAATAGATATTTGTAAGTAAATGATAAAAGCAAAATATATTAACATTACTTCAATTTTATTAATTTAATAATTACTTAAAAAGTTTTAATAATAGTTATCTTAAAATTGTTAGTAAATAAACATTTATGATATAATTAGAAATGATAAAATTCCCAATAATAATGGAGGTAAAAAAATGAGAAATGGCTTAAGCTTAGACTTAACAAAATTACAACCATATGCATCTTTAACAGAGTTAGATATGATGGAAGGCATGGTTAAATATGCTCATGATACAGTTCATGAAAAAACTGGAGCAGGAAATGATTTTTTAGGATGGTTAGATTTACCTGTAAATTACGATAAGGAAGAATTTGAAAGAATTAAAGTAGCTGCTGAAAAGATTAAATCAAATTCAGATGTATTAATAGTTATTGGTATAGGTGGTTCATATTTAGGAGCTAGAGCTGCTATAGAAATGTTAACTAACAACTTCTATAACATGTTACCAAATAATAAGAGAAAAACTCCTAAAATATTCTTTGTTGGAAATAACATAAGTTCAACATATATTACAGATTTATTTGAAGCTATCGAAGGATTAGATGTTTCTGTTAATGTTATATCTAAATCAGGTACAACTACTGAACCTGCAATAGCTTTTAGAATGTTCAAAGACTTCATGGAAAAGAAATATGGAGTAGAAGGAGCAAAAGAAAGAATATTTGCTACTACAGATAAAGAAAGAGGAGCATTAAAAGGATTAGCTGATACTATGGGTTATGAAACTTTCGTAGTTCCAGACGATGTAGGTGGAAGATTCTCAGTTTTAACAGCTGTTGGTTTATTACCAATTGCAGTAGCAGGAATTAGCATTGATGAAATGATGCAAGGGGCTGCTGATGCAAGAGAAAAATACTCTAACCCTTCATTAAAAGAAAATGAATGTTATCAATATGCTGCTATGAGAAATGCTTTATACAATAAAGGTAAGAAAGTTGAAGTTATGGTTAACTATGAACCAGCACTTCACTACTTCAACGAATGGTGGAAGCAATTATATGGTGAATCAGAAGGTAAAGATCAAAAGGGTATATTCCCAGCTGCAGTAGATTTTTCAACTGATTTACACTCAATGGGACAATTTATTCAAGATGGTACTAGAATAATGTTCGAAACAGTTCTTAATGTAGAAAAAGCTACTAAAGAAATAGTTATTGAAGAAGCTGAAGGAAATGTTGATGGATTAAACTTCTTAGCTGGTAAGACTGTTGATTTCGTTAATAAGCAAGCTTTCAATGGAACATTATTAGCTCACTGTGATGGTGGAGTTCCTAATATGATATTAAATATTCCAGAGTTAAGCCCATACTACTTTGGTCAATTAGTTTACTTCTTCGAAAAGGCTTGTGCAATTAGTGGATACTTACTAGGAGTTAATCCATTTGATCAACCAGGTGTTGAAGCATACAAGAAAAATATGTTTGCTTTACTTGGTAAGCCAGGATTTGAAGAATTAAAAGCTGAATTAGAAGCAAGATTAAAATAGAAGGAAACAACACTACAAAGTTGTGTTGTAACTTTCATTAGCTAAGTTAAAATTTAGAGTGTCAGTTAAGATTATTGTTGATGGAGATGCCTGCCCAGGTATCTCCATTATTAAAAATATAGCAAAAGAGTATGGGTTAGAACTTATAATTTATTGTGATATTCATCATTTTATAATTGTAGATTATGGTGAGGTTAAGGTTGTTGATAGTGGATTTCAAAGTGTAGATATGAAGGTAGCAAATGAATGTAGGGAAGGAGATATTGTTGTATCTCAAGACTATGGAGTTGCTGCTATTTGTTTAGGGAAAAAAGCAAGTGTAATAAATCCAAAGGGATATATTTATACTGATGATAATATTGGAGCAATGCTTGAACAAAGACATTTATCACAAAAAATTAGAAGAAGTGGAGGTAAAACTCCAAATGCTAAAAAACGTTCTGTAGAAGATGATAGAAGATTACAAAAAAATCTACTATATTTAGTTAAAAATAAAATTTTAGAATAAGCTGTAGAAAAATATCTATAGTTTATTCTTTTTTTTATATTCGAATGACAAAATTCAACTTTTATTTTAGATTTGAAATAGTATAATATATATAGAAAATTATGTAAAGAAAATCAGAGGGGTTTTAGTAAAAATAATTATTAAAAGAATAGATACATATTAGAGATATGCTGAAGTGGGGTGGGATATACTATGAAAGAGGTTTTGATTGATTTTGACAATAAAAGTCCTAGTAATTTAAATGAAGATATAAATATAGCTGCATTTTTAAGTGCTAAAGATGATATAGAGTACAAATTTATAGAAGGATTAGATGGAGTTTGGACGCCAATAAGAGATTTTGAGAAAAATAATATATGTACTTGGAGACCAAAAAGACCAGGTAAGTATATGATAATGGTTCAAGGTAAGTCTAGTAACTGTAAAAATTTTTATGATTATTTAGGTAGAGCGGAATACGAAATAATAGAAAATAAAAACTTAATTAAAGAAGTTAATGTCGATAAATATAAAGTTGTTGTTGGAGAAAAAGTAAACATTGATGTAGTAGTTGAAGAAGAGTTAGTATTATATAGATTTTGGATAAAGGGGAAACAAGATTGGGAGATATTAAGAGATTATACTACAGAAAAAAGCTTTGTATTTACGGCAAAAGAAAGTGGAAATGTTGAAATATTAATAGAGTGCAAAAAAGTATCTTCAGATAAAAATGTTGATGATTTTACTACTATAAAAATTCAAGTTAAGAATTTGGATGAAATAGAAATAAAAAATTTTTCATGCCTTACTAATGCAATGCTTATTAATGAAGAATTGGTATTTAGAGTAGAAGCTACTTATTCATCTAATAGACCATTATTATATAAGTTTTTAAGAATATCCAAAGATGGAAAAGTAACTTGTGTACAAGATTTTTCATCTAAAAGTATAGTTTCATTTAAAGAGAATGAAGCTGGTGAATATAAATTATTATGTTTAGTTAGAGATATGTTTTCTACAAAACAATATGATGATAGGGCATTAATTCACTATAAAGTGGAGCCCTATAATGAAGTTAGGATTAGAAGGTTTACTACGGATTTAGCATCACCACAAGCAGCTAAAAATTTTATTAATTTAAAGGCCGAAGTTACTGGAGGAAGAGAATTATTATACAGATATATTATAGAAGGACCAATTTCAGATGATAGTGGATATATAAGAAGAGAAGAATTTTCATGGCAGCCAAAAGAGGAAGGAAAGTATAAATTAACATTAAAAGCTAAGGATATATCTTATAAGGAAGATTATGAGGATATTGCTTATATTTATTATGAAATTTATAAGAATGGTGAAAAGCCAGTAAGAATAACAGGGATAACTTGTGATAAAGGAAGAAAGTGTTTAGTTGATAAGCCTGTAAATATAAAGGTTAAAACTGAAGGAGGAAGAAAAGTACTTCATAAGTTTACAATATATAAAAATGGTGTAGAAAAGGAAGCTATAGATTATTGTAATAATAATTGGGTTGATTTTATACCAACAGAACCAGGTGAGTATGAAGTAGAAATAAAAGTTAAAGATGAATTTTCAGCAAAAGAATATGATTCATCATCGTCAATATATATAGAAGCAAAAGATTATGTAAGTGCAGATATTGAATATGTATTATTAAATAGCAGAGAATATTATTTGGTTGGAGATATTATTAATATTGAAGCAATAATGAAAAATACTAAAGATACATTAGTTAAATTTGTTACTAAAATTAATACACATGAAGTGGAAAACACTGGGTTTATAGAAGAAAAAGCATTAAGAGTAAAACCGAAGTGTCCTGGAAAATATACTTTTGTTATTTATGCTAAAAATAAAAAATCACCAGAAGAATTTGATAGTAAAAAGGAAGTTACTATCTATGTTCATGATGTTTCACCAGTAAATGAAACAAATTTAAAATCTTCTTCAGATAAGGTAAAAATAGGAGAAGATATAACTTTTGAGGTGACTTCTAAAGGTGGAAAAGATGTCTGTTATGAATTTTATATAATGATTAATGGAGATTGGGTATTGGCTCAAAGTTATAGTAGAAAAAATTACTATACTTTTCTTCCATTTAAAGAAGGTAAGTATAGAGTTTTAGCATTAAGTAAAAGTTTTTATAAAAATATAGCTTATGAAGATTATAGTACAATTGAATTTGAAGTAGTATAAAATATGAATTGAGGGTATATTAAAATTAATTTTGATATGGCCTCATTTTATTGTTTTCTTGCATTTGTGGAATATTAATAATAGAATAGGCTATATAAAAGATTTACGAGGTGTTTTATGGAAAGACTAGATAAAGTACTATCTAATTTAGGATATGGTACAAGAAAAGAACTTAAGAAAATTTGTAGAAGTGGCTTAGTTGAAGTAAATGGAGAGTTAGCAAAAGATAGCGGAATGCAAGTAGATCCTGAAAATGATAAGATAGTTATAAATGGTGAGGAAATATTTTATAGAAAATATATTTATTTAATGATGAATAAACCTGATGGAGTAGTTTCTGCAACTTATGATAATAGGGATGAAACTGTTATAGATTTACTTGAAGTTGAACATCAAGTATTTGAACCATTCCCGGTAGGAAGATTAGATAAGGATACAGTAGGGTTACTATTATTAACTAATGATGGTGAGTTAAATCATAGATTAATTTCACCAAAATGGAAAGTTGATAAGGTGTATTTTGCTAAAATTGATAAAAAGGTTACAGAAGAGGATGTTAAAAAATTTAAAGCAGGCATAACTTTAGATGACGGTTACCTTTGTAAAGAAGCAAAACTTGAAATATTAAATGCAAGTGACGAAGGTTCTGATGTTATGGTTACTATTCAAGAAGGTAAATTCCACCAAGTTAAAAGAATGTTTGAAGCGGTAGGTAAAACTGTAGTTTACTTAAAAAGAACAGAATTTGGAACATTACCTTTAGATGAAGAGCTTGAGGAAGGCGAATATAGAGAGCTTACAGATGAAGAATTAGCAATATTAAAGAGTTTTTAGCGAATTAAAAGTAAAAATGAATAAAAAATATTCATAATATATAAAATAAGCAAGATAATTTTCAAAAAGTATTGCAATATAAAAAGTTCTCTACTATAATTATTATGCAAGGATAAATAAAAGGAATAAATAGCCCCCTTTTTATTTATTGCTTATTGCTGAAGCGCAACCTAGCCCCAAGGGTTGCGTTTTTTGTTATTTAAAAATATATAAATGAAAATATAATAATAAATTAAAGTAGTATTTAAGAAACTGTTTTGCAGTTTCTTTTTTTGTTTAGATAAATTTGTTAAATGTTACGTTAATTAAGTTAAACTTGGTAATAATAAATTTATGTAGCGATTTTTAGTTAACATAAGTAAGAATTTAAATCTTTTATTTAGGAGAACTTAACTGAAATTCCAAATTTGAATTTAGACAATTAAAGTTATATATAGTTAGTATATTAACTAAATTAAAATGTAGAAACTTATTTATATATGCTATAATAACTTTTAGTGAGATTATACGTTCGATTAAAAGAAGGTATGTAATATATGTTTTGAAGGGAGGATGTTCTTTTGGATTTAAAATCTTTACTTAATAAAGAACAATATGAAGGTGCGGTAACGGTAGAGGGACCTGTACTTATTTTAGCAGGTGCTGGTTCTGGGAAAACTAGAGTATTAACTCATAGAATGGCTCATATGATAGAGGATTTAAATATCTTTCCATACAAGATATTAGCTATAACTTTTACTAATAAGGCTGCAAAAGAAATGCAAGAAAGAGTTCAGGCTCTTATAGGTGATAGAGCTAATGATATGTGGATTTCAACTTTTCACTCAACTTGTGTAAGAATTTTAAGAAGAGAAATTGAAAAGCTTGGATATAAAAAGAACTTTACGATATATGATGGAACAGATCAAAAGACGCTTATAAAAGAGTGTATCAAACTACTTCAAATTAATGATAAAGAAATAACAGAACAAGAAATAATGAGTAAGATAAGTAAGGCAAAGGACAATATGCAAAGTGCAGATTCTTACTATAGAGAAAATGAATCAAACTTTAGAGAAAAGAAAATTGCTGAAGTTTATAAAATGTATCAAAAAAGATTAAAGGAAAATAACGCATTAGATTTTGACGATTTAATTTGTAAAACTGTAGAATTATTTAAGAAGGATGCCGAAACTTTAGAATTTTATCAGAGAAAATTCCAATATATTATGGTAGATGAGTATCAAGATACAAATGGAGCTCAATATGAACTTGTTAGATTGCTTGCTGCAAAACACCGTAATATATGTGTTGTAGGGGATGATGACCAATGTATCTACCAATGGAGAGGTGCAGATATTAAGAATATCTTAGGATTTGAAAAGGACTATCCAGATGCAAAGGTAATTAAATTAGAACAAAATTATAGATCTAAAGGAAATATTTTAGATGCTGCAAATGTTGTTATTGTAAATAATTCAAATAGAAAGAGTAAAGTACTTAGAACAGAGCAAGAGGCAGGTAATAAAATTAAGATATATAGAGCGTATTCTGATGGTGATGAAGGTACTTTTGTAGCTAATCAAATCCAAAAGATAAAGCAAGAACAAGATAAGCAATATAAGGATTTTGCTATACTTTACAGAACTAATGCTCAATCTCGTATATTTGAAGAAAGTTTAAGAAGAGCAGGAGTAGCATACAAAATTGTTGGTGGAACCAAGTTCTATGATAGAAAAGAAATTAAAGATATGTTAAGTTACTTAAAGGTTCTTGTAAATCCTTCAGATAGTATAGCGTTAAGAAGAATAATAAACGTTCCTAAGAGAGGAATTGGTGATGCAACTATTCAAAAAGTATTAGATTTTGCAGAAAGTTATGAATTACCTTTATGGGATGCTTTATCTGAAGTTAGAACCATACCAACTTTAACTGCAAGAAATTGTGCAGGTATCGAAAAGTTTATGGAACTTATGGAAAACTTAATGATGCTTTCTGAAACTGTACCAGTATCACATTTAATTGAAACTATATTAGAAGATACAGGATATATAAAAGAACTTGAAGCCTCAAAACAAATTGAAGATAAGAGTAGAATAGAAAACTTAAAAGAATTAGTATCTGATGCCGTTGATTTTGAAAAATCATATGAAAAAGAAAAACAATCAGGAAATGCCGATTTTGATATAAACAAAACACAATTAGAAGCTTATTTAGAAAAAGTATCTCTTGTTCAAGATACAGATAAACTTGATGATGAAGAAAATGAAAATGGAACTGTAGTTTTAATGACTATCCATAGTGCAAAAGGACTAGAGTTCCCAGTAGTATTTATGGTTGGAATGGAAAATGGAATATTCCCAGGGCAAGCTTCATTTAATAGTGAGGCTGAAATGGAAGAATCAAGAAGACTTTGCTATGTTGGTATAACTAGGGCAAAAGAAACTTTATTCATGACATCAGCAGAAGTTAGAAGAGTATTTGGTAGAACTGTAGCTTATCCTCAATCAGATTTTATTTCAGAAATTAAATCTGATCTTAGAGAATATGTAACTATGACAGGCGATTCTAAAGATGTAACTTCGCCTTCAGGTGCAAGTACTGTAAATGGAAGATTTAAGCCAGCACAAAGTAATCCACATAGCTTAAGAAGTAACTATGGAACTTTTGAGAATAGAAATTTTGGTGGAGGAGCTAGTGGGGCAAGTTCATCAAAAGTGGCAAATTCAGCATCTATAGGTACAACTATGTCACCAGCAGAAGCGACTATGGGAAGAAAAGTTAAGCATGATAAATTTGGAGAAGGGACAATAGTTGCAGTAGCAGATTCAAATGGAGATAAGAAATTAACAATAGCATTTAATAATCAAGGAGTTAAGATGTTATTATTATCAAAAGCAAACCTAGAATTATTATAGTTAGTAGTTTATTTAAGATATAAAGTATAGGTAAAGAGTTGTAAATGGCAAATTTGAAGTTGATTATGAGACACTTTAATTTGTCATTTATAATTTTAAATTTACAAAGAGTGGAGTTGTAGTTAAATGGATAAGAGAGCACGTATAGAAGAATTAGTTGAACTTTTAAATAAATATGCTTATGAATATTACTCTTTAGATAATCCATCAGTAACAGATAAAGAGTACGATAGTAAATATGATGAATTAAAGACTTTAGAAGAAGAAACAGGATATGTACTTCCTTATTCACCAACTCAAAGGGTTGGAGATGTTGTTCTTCAAGGGTTTAATAAGTATACTCATAAAGCTAGACTTTGGAGTTTAGATAAAGCTCAAAGCTTTGAAGAAATAGAAGATTGGCATAATAGGAATGTTAAATTTGTTAATGAAATGAATAATAGAGGTGAAGAATTACCGCCTCTTAGATATGTTATAACAAAGAAATTTGATGGATTAACAATAAACTTAACATATAATGAGAATGGGATTTTAGAAACTGCTGCAACTAGGGGAACTGGAGAAACAGGAGAAGAGGTTACAGCTCAAGTAAAGACTATAAAGGGGATTCCATTAAAAACTACAAATGGAGATGTATTTGAGGTTCATGGGGAAGCAATAATGACAGTTGAAGCATTTGAAAAGTACAATGCTACATCTGAAACACCTCTTAAAAATTTAAGAAATGGTGCAGCAGGAGCACTGAGAAATTTAAATGTAAAAGAAACTGCTAGAAGAGGACTTTCAGCATTCTTTTATGATGTAGGATACAAGGAAGGACAAAACTTTAAAAGCTATGAAGAAATGTTAGGTTTTATTAAAGAAAAAGGACTTCCAATGGATGATTATATTAAATATGCTACTACTTTAGAGGAAGTTAAAACTTATATTAATGAAATAAAAGATATGAGATTTGATTTAAATTATGATATTGATGGAGTGGTAATTGCTATTGATGATATAAGAACAAGAGAACTTTTAGGATATACAGTTAAATTCCCTAAATGGGCTATTGCATTTAAGTTTGAAGCACAAGAAGCAACAACAAAGCTTTTAGATGTTGAATGGAATGTTGGTAGAAGTGGTAGAGTAGGACCAACAGCAATACTTGAGCCAGTAGAGCTTGCAGGAGTTACAGTTAAGAGAGCAACGCTTAACAATATGGATGATATTAAGAGAAAAGGTGTAATGATAGGTGCAGAAGTATTTATTAGAAGATCAAATGATGTTATTCCAGAAATAATGGGCGTTGTTGAGGAGAGTTTGGAAAACGCTATTGAAATTAAAGTTCCAGAAACTTGTCCAGCATGTGGAAGTCATTTAGTATTAGATGGGGCTCATTATTTCTGCGAAAATACTTTATCTTGTAAACCACAAATGGTTAAGAGTATAGTTCATTTTGCATGTAGAGAAGCAATGAATATAGAAGGTTTTTCAGAGAAAACAGCGGAACAACTATTTGAAAAACTAGACATAAGATCAATAGCAGATTTGTATAAGTTAAATTATGATGAACTATTAACTTTAGATAAGTTTGGACCAAAGAAAGCCCAAAATCTTTTAGATGCAGTAGAAAGAAGTAAAACACCTGAATTATTTAGATTTATTTATGCACTTGGAATTCCTAATGTTGGTGTTAAGACAGCTAAAGATTTAGTAAATAAGTTTAAATCAATAGAAGGATTAAAAAATGCTACATTTGAAGAATTAATATCAGTGCAAGATGTTGGAGATATAGTAGCTAAATGTGTCATAGACTTTTTCCATGAAGAAAAAGTTTTAACTACTATTGATGAATTATTAAGTCTTGGAGTTAGTCCAATATTTGAAGAAAAAGAAATAGTTGAAAGTAGTTTTAATGGCAAGACTGTAGTAGTTACAGGCACACTTGAAAATTATTCTAGAGGTGAAATAAAAACAAAATTGGAAGCTTTAGGAGCGAAGGTTTCAGGTAGTGTAAGTAAGAAAACAGATTATGTTATAGCTGGAGCAGAAGCAGGTTCTAAATTAACAAAGGCTCAAGATTTAGGAGTTACTATTTTAAGTGAAGAAGAGTTTGAAAAAATGATTAAATAAAAATAAAAAATGGCAAGTGAAGTATAAAATTACTAGTGTAATTACTTCTATTTGCCATTTTTTTATTAAGTATTTATTTTACGTTATCATCAAATTTAATGATATTATCATCTTCATCTAAAAAATTATCAAAATTAAAATCTGTATCAACGCTTATATCATTATCTAAGTTTTTAGTGTTTTTATAAGATTTTTCAAGTGATGATATACTTGTGTTTATTTTTTCAAGTAAGAAGTTTTGTATCCTTTGATTTTTAAACATTTTAATAAAAATTATAAAGGACCATATTCCAATAAACATAAAGCAAATCATGAATATTATAGCAACTGATTGAAATATTATTTGAACAACTTGTAATGCAACTGACATATATCAGCACCTCCTTAAAATTGTTTACTTAAATGATTATATCATAAAAAATAAGGAAGGAAATGAATAAATAACATAAAAGTGTATTTAATATACAAAAAATGGATTAACAACTTGAAAAAATGGCTATAATATCTAATAAAAAATATAAGAGAAATATTAGTTTGAGGAGGATTTTAGTGAAAAAAACTATAGCAGTAATAATAATTTCTATAATAACTATACTATTTTTGCTTGGTTTTATAGATAGGTCACCTAACCAAGTTATTAATAATGAGTCAGATGTTATTTACTCAATAAATAATATAGAAACTAATTTAAAATCCATTGGTAATTTAGATAAAAGAGAACAAGATATAATTTGTGCAGTTAGTAAAGGGTTAGTAGAACTTGATATAGATGGTGAAATAGTACCTTCATTAGCAGAGAGCGTTAATATTAGTGAAGATGGGCTAGAATATGTCTTTAAAATAAGAGATGATGTTTATTGGAGTGATGGAAATAAAATTACTCCAGAAGATATTGTATTAGCATTTAGAGAGATAATTACAGAAGAAGAAGATATATCTGCACTATTAAATGTTTTTGGTGTTACAGATTATATAAATAGTAATAAGTTGTTTTCTGAAACAGTAGCAATAAGTAGTAATGAAGATAGTGTAATAATTAAATTAAATTATCCAGATAGCAATTTTTTAGTAGAACTTTCAAAGCCACAATATAGAGTGAGAAAAGGGTTATTGTTTTGGGAAGACTTGGGTTCAAATTTTAATAATATAGTGTATTCAGGTGATTATTTTATTAGTTCTATAAATGAAAATGAAATTATATTGAGTAGAAGTAGTAAGTCAAATTTAGAATTAGCGAAAACTATACATTTAGTAAAAGATAATGGTGAGGATTTAGCTTTAGCTGCTTTTGAAATTGGAAGTAGGGATGTTGTAGTAGATCCACCAAAAAGTCAATTACAACGATTAAAGGAAGCAGGAAAGTTAATTACTATTCCATCAAGTAAAGCTATATATTTAGCATTTAATATAAATAATGATAATATTACATCTGCTTCAAAAAAAGAATTATTTAGATTGGTAAACAGGGCTATTGAAGATTATCAAAATATAAATAGTATTTCTGTTGATTTAGCAGAATGTAGTTATCTTAGAGATGATAAAGAAGATTTAACTAAACTTCAAACTAGAAATGTTATGATAAATACGGAGGAAGAAGCGGAGTTACCAAGTAAGGTTGTATTAGTTGCAGAAGAAACATTATTAAACAAGGATTTAACAGATTTCTTAATAAGTTGGTTTGATGATAACACAGATGTAATCCTAGTTGTTAATTTATTGCCAGATGAAGATATGAAATCTATCAGTGAAAAAAATTATTATGATATAGCATTAATAAATGTAGATGCAAGTTTGGATAGTGAAGAATTAATAAATACGCTATCTAGTTATATTACAGAAGAATCAAGAGAAATGATAAGTAATAGTGTTACTATACAAGAAAGAGAAGAATTATTTGCAGAGATAGAAGAAGATTTATTTAATACTTATAAAATATTACCTTTATTATTTTACAATGATAATATAGCAATTAATGGTGAATTAACAGATGATTTATTAGATGGCAATGGAAATATAATTTTTAGAAATTTAACTAAATAAGATATAGCTGTTGAAGAATTTCGGCAGCTATATCTTATTTATGAATAATTAAAGAAAATTTATTGATGGTATTGCTTTGTAAGATAAGTTAAACTAATTAAATTAAGTGTATGAATTTTTGTGAAATTTGAAAGTTTACTTATTTGAAGAAAAATCATCATCATTTAAATTTTCATCTATAATTTCAGTAGGGTCTAAATTAACCGTATCTGAACTGGAAATATCATTATTGTTGGATAGAGAATCATTCGATTCAATATTTGTAGTATTAATATCAGTAGGATTTCCTTCATCGTTAATATTAATGGAAGATAATCTTGAATTATCAATATTAGGTGTTAAATTCATGTCTTTTATATATTCATCTTTAAAAAAATGAATGAACATATAAAAGTTTAAAAAGTTTTTATAACTATCAAAGGTAACTTTGTCACAGGAAAAAGTATCTTTTTTTCTGTTATAAGTTAATGATTTATTAAAAATAGGAGCTATTCCAGTGCTTTCTGGTGTTGGTATATCAGGCATTCTAAAGAAGCTTTCATCTATCATATCAGCAGAATTTAGACTGAAACCACGATAACGCTCAAAATCGTCTAAAGTAGGGGCGGAAGGCCAACTAGGAATCAACCTAGAATTAATTAAAAACTTTTTATATATAGATAGAATCATATCTTTATACTTAGAAGTAGTATCAGAAATTTCTCCATAAATCACAAAAGCTAAGAAATAAAATGTAATGTCTGTACAAGAATATTTAATTTCTTTTTTTGTAGATAGTTTATAAAAAGTTCCTTTATCTTCATCATATAATGTATATAATCTTTCAATAATCTCTGTTGATTTATCAAGAAAAGAAATAATATGTGTATGTTTATAAGATAATGATAAAACTATGCTGCATAAAGAGCATACATCTAAAGAATTAATATAATAATCCTTTTCGTCAAACTTACATATAGCATAATCGGCAAAATCAATTATCAAAGCATTAAGTTCAGGCAACTCTTCATAGCTATATAAAATATTAAACACTAGTAATATTTTGCAAATTTCATCAAGAGAACATTCATATACATTTTCTTTAAAATTAGAGAACATTGAAAGTATTTCTAGTGAAAATTCATAATAAGCTTTTGAAACTTCTTCAGTATTATTTTTCTTTGAGTATACAAAATAAGCTAACATCATAAAAGCTTGATCTGAAAATTTAAATTTCTTATCTTTATCAATTAAATTAAAGTTTTTTGAATTATTTTCAAGTAAATTTTTCTTTTCTGTAAAAACACCTTCTGTATTTCTAAGGTTTATAGAATAGAATTCTAGTTGATCTTTAGACAAAGACTTATATAATTCATAAATAGAATAAAGAGAATTATCTATATCCTTGAAACTCCTATAATAATCTAGTAATTCTAACATTGACAATGTCATTAAGGCATTTGTACTAGGGTTAATTTCCTTTTTAAAAGAATCTTCATCAAATCCATTTGAATTTTTACTGTGAACAAGAGTTGGAGACGCCTTTCTATACACACATAATAGTGGAGAAAAATTACTATTTGTGGTAATATCAACGGTAGAAGAAGATTTACTATATCTCTTAATTGGAGAAACTAATCCACATTTAGAGTGTAATACTATAGTTTTAACAGCTTCTTTAGATAAATAAAAAAGCTGACCATTAATTTCCTTTTGCGAAAGGCTATTCATCCTAAAAAATGGCCCAATATATCTCAAATTTTTCACCTCTTAATTAATCCTTATATTAATATTATGAGTAGATGAATAATTTGTTGCATTATTTTTTAAAAAAGGAGAATTTTAAATATGGATGAGATATCTTCTTTTGAGTTTTAGTCAAATTATAAATTGGAGGATTATTATATGAGAAGTAGCGGAAGAAAAAATGATCAAGTAAGAAGTGCTAAAATAACTAGAAATTATATAAAACACGCAGAAGGTTCAGTATTAATAGAAGTAGGTGATACTAAAGTAATTTGTACAGCTTCTATAGAAGAGAAAGTTCCACCATTTTTAAAGGGAACAGGAGAAGGATGGATAACTGCAGAATATAATATGCTTCCGCGTTCAACAGCAACTAGAAAACCAAGGGATATTTCTAGATTAAAGGTTGATGGTAGAACAATGGAAATCCAAAGATTAATAGGGAGGGCATTAAGATCAGTTGTAGATTTAAAGGCTTTAGGAGAAAAGACTATTTGGATAGATTGTGATGTTATTCAAGCTGATGGTGGTACAAGAACCACATCAATTTGCGGGGCTTTCGTTGCTTTAGTAGATGCAATGAATAAGCTTCATAAGCATAAACCTTTTGAAGTATATCCAATAAGAAAATTTTTATGTGCAACAAGTGTTGGAATTGTTGGAGATGAAAAGTTATTAGATCTTTGTTATGAAGAGGATTCTAAAGCTAAAGTAGATATGAATGTCATAGGAACTGATGATGGCGAGTTTGTAGAAATTCAAGGTACTGGAGAAGAGGCACCATTTACAAGAGCAGAACTTAATGAATTATTAGATTTAGCTGAAAAGGGAATAAAGCAAATGATTCATATACAAAAGGATGCTTTAAAAATGGATGCATTATGGATAGGAACAGGTGAGAGAAAGTAAATGAAAAAATTAGTGTTGGCAAGTAATAACTTAAAAAAAATAAAAGAAATAAAAGAAATATTAAGTGGATTAGAATTTGAAGTATATTCTTTAAATGATATGGGAATTGATATAGAAGTAGTAGAAGACGGTACTACATTTGAAGAAAATGCAAGGAAAAAGGCTATTGAAATATATGATTACCTAAAAGAAAAAGGGGAAAATGATTTCTTAGTATTATCCGATGATTCTGGATTAGAAGTTGATTGTTTAAATGGTGCACCAGGAGTTTATTCAGCAAGATATGCAGGAGAACATGGGAATGACTATGAAAACAATATAAAGCTATTAAAGGAAATGAAAAATGCAGATAGTAAGGATAGAAGTGCAAGATTCGTTTGTGTAATAGCTCTAGTTAACGAAAATAGAAATGTAGAACTTATTAGGGGAGAGGTAGAAGGCGTTATAATAGAAGAATTAAAAACCAAAGGTGGATTTGGCTATGATCCATTATTCTATTATCCGCAGTTTAATAAAACATTTGGAGAAGCTACATCAGAAGAGAAAAATAGTGTTTCCCATAGAGGAAAAGCATTAGAAAAATTAAAATCTATTTTAGAAATACATTATTGTAAATAACTGTGCTCTAAAATTTGATAATATAAATTGTTTTTTATATAACTATTTTAGTAATAATTCTATGAGTTATTGTAAAAGTTAATATTTTTGTTATAAGCTATTGTTAGATAAAGATGGCATAGAGATTGGTTTTCTAAAGTGTGGTTATTTTGGGAGGTGAATGTGATGTTAATTGCAGTTATTAGTGATTCACATGGAAATAGTAATAGTATTAGTAAGGTTAAAGAATATATAGAAAAAGCTGATGCTTTATTGTTTTTAGGTGATGGGGAAAATGATATAAAAGAAATTGCCAAGGATTTTAAGGGGGAAGTATACACTGTTAAAGGTAACTGTGATATTTCTAATAATAGTCCAGAGGAAAGAATAGTTGAAATTAGTGGCAAAAGAATATTTATGTGTCATGGACATAGATATGGTGTTAAATATGGATATAATTCTATTTATTATAGAGGAAAAGAACTAAATGTAGATATAGTTGTATTTGGACATTCACATATACCAATGATAGAAGAATACGATGGATTAATATTAATGAATCCAGGCAGTATATCTCATTGTCAACATAGATTAATGAAGACTTTAGGCTATATAGAGTTATTAGAAGGAAAAGCACCTATAACTTATATAAAAGAAATGTAAAAAGTTTTTTTAAAAAATTTTAAAAAAAGTGTTGACGGATTATAAATCATCATGTAGAATAATCCTTGTCGCTGCGAGATGCAGCAAGACAAAACGAGATTAAGCAAGATGATTTCGGGGTGTAGCGCAGATGGGAGCGCGCGTGGTTTGGGACCATGAGGTCGCAGGTTCGATCCCTGTCACCCCGACCAATTCAACTAGAAATTAGAAGTTGAATAAAAATACTTGACAAAGTTAGATGAATGTGTTTAACTAATTAGGTATTAAAAATCTCAGTATGCGGGTATCGTATATCGGTAATACTCCAGCCTTCCAAGCTGGAAAGGTGGGTTCGATTCCCACTACCCGCTC
>NZ_JAJKGM010000026.1:0-51190 GCF_021412605.1 Clostridium celatum | reverse complement strand
ATTAATATATTTTAAATTATATTACATATTTGTATAAAATTAAAGACTACTGACACTTTGTCAGCAGTCTGAAAAAACTTAACCATAGGTTAAGTTTTATATTCCGTAATGAATTATATGCTTATTTTCCTTTATTGCACCATCAATTTTCTTAATTAATTCATCCAATTCATTAGATTTAAATTGTTTGTTTGCACTAATAATAATTTTTTTAAATTCTTTTAATGACCTTGGAGGTATGATTGTAGTTCCACAATAATCTAATCCTAATGCTGGATGTTTTTTTACATGAAAATACGTTTTTAAATTACCTAGTTCTTCTAAGTATCCTTTCATTACCTCATCTATTAATTCATCACTAATGGATATACAATTATACTTTTCTGGTTCATAATCACTATACCATTTGTTTTCTTCAAAATAATCTATTACTCCAAAGTCATGATTTGCTACTATCTATTCCTCCTTTAAATTCCATTCTAATTAATAGTACGTACTTCTAAAATAATACTATTATTATATATTTATTCTTACATTTAATTTTTATTAAATTCAAACTTCTATCTTCAAATTGATTAATTACAAGTTTTTTTACAAACTTTATATCAGTAAATTTCATTCCTAGAAACTATATTTACAATACACACAATAAAATATCTTTTTATATTTATGTCAAATTATTAATTTTTCACCTATCTTGCAATGTACAATAGATTGCCTAAATTTTATCTCTCTATCTTCTATTATAAATAGTTAAAACAAAAAAAGAATAACAGAAATTTAAATTGAGTAAATTTCTGTTATTCTTTTTTATTTTTTACTACAACAATTACATTCAAAACAATCTTGTAATAAATCACTTACAGCATTAGTTAATTGACAATTTGTGTTCATTAAATAACTGTTCATTGCTTGATTATTCCACCAATACATAAACAATACTATAAATATTAAATTCATATATTGCGATGTATAACACTGAAATAAGTTTAGAAGTTCACAATAGTAAAATGTATCGTCAACATCACTAACATTCCCAGTATCGCTTGTATTGTTACAGCAATATTCATTCAAATCATCTTCATCTAAGTTTCTAATAATATCATCTAAACTACATGATGTATTCCAATTACTCATTTTCTTATTCCTTATACAATAACTGTTATATTCCCATGATATGACATTTTTCTTTTTTTCGTTACATTTCCTTAAAAATAGATAGAGACTATTAAATCAACTGTTAATAGTCTCTATTTTTAAAGCTACTTTATTTCAATCTTAAAAGTATCTTCATTACCATCATTATTATTTTTTATTGCTTTTACCTGAATTCGAACTTGAACTTTTAGTTTTACTAGAACTTATTGATTTCTCAATTATAGTATAAAATATAGCATCTTCTATAGGAATATCTGAACTATCTATAATTTCAATAGTAGTATCATCAGTTAAACTAAAATGTTTACCATCAATTATATAATCCACATTTTTATTATTATCTAAAATATTATAATCCTTATTAAAAAATAGATTTTCCTCTATTCCCTTCCCTAACTTATTATAGTTTTCATCATAAAAATATAATATATGCTTTAACTTCCAAAAATCCTGCAACTTTTCTTCACCAATATATCCTGTTGTATTACCATTAGAATCCTCTACTTTACCTAATCTATTAATAGATATATTAAATAATTTTTCCTGTGTAAATCCTAATCTTTTTATTTGACTTTCCTCTTTAATAACAGCTCCATTAACATCCTTTAATTTTAAAGTGTCCCCAAAAACAGGAAATAACTTCCCTGTAACTTCTCCTATTAAAACTCCATCACTCAATATATAGTAATGCTTTCTAAATGAAAATAACCTTTTCTTCATTGTAATTTTCTTTGAATTATACAAAATTTCTTCTAATGTCTGTTCATAAGGATTAACTTTATCAGTAAATTCAGTTCTTAAAATTTTATTTTGTTGTATCCTACTTCCTAAAAAAACTAATAAAATTACTACTCCAACCATTATAATTATATTTCTAATAATCTTTTTTGCTTTTGTCATTGTATCCCCCTATGTCAAAGACAACTATTATATTTTAAAGACTTTTTACTTATCTTTTATTCTAGTTCACCATCAAACCCCAATATACCTTGCCCTAAATTATATAAATTACTAAATCCTTCTTCACTTAACATCTCGCAAGCAAGTGCACTTTTATGTCCTGCTTTACAATATACAAGTATAGGATCATCTTGATGCTCTTTTAAATCTTCAATTTCCCATTCTAATTCTTCAACAGGAATATTTATAGCATTATGTATTTTCCCTGTTTTATACTCACTAAACCTTCTTACATCTATAATTAATAGTTCTTTATTTTCCTTTATTAATTTTTTTGCTTGTTCACTATTTATACTTTTATATGAATTCATCATTCTACCTCTTTCTTCAATTTTCATTTGTATTAATTATAAATAAATCTCCCATTTAAGGTCAATTTATATTTTTTAATATATAAAAATACTTCAATATGTTTTTAATTCACATTGAAGTATTTATATATTTATGCTTCTGCTTTTTTAATATTTAACTCTTCTTTATCTTCATATACTAAGTGCTTCATTCTCTTAAAATAAGTAAATCCTAGTGGAATAACTGCTGCAAACCATGCCACTGGATCAGCTAAACATATTCCTGTAAACTCTAAATATCTTGGTAAAGTAAATGCAACTATAGCTCTAGCCACAAGTTCATATACTCCTGCCATCATTGGTACAAATGATTCGCCCATACCTTGAAGAGCATTTCGATAAATAAATATTAATCCAAGTGGTATAAAGAAAATCGCTGATATATTAAGTACCTCTTGAGCATATTTTAGTATTTCTGCATCTGGGTTACTTATAAACATCATAACAAAATATTTCCCTAGAAATATTAATACTGCCCCTGCGATAATACTTGTTATTATTGAAATCTTAGTACATGCTTTAACGCCATCTTTTATACGCTTATAATTTTTAGCTCCTAAGTTTTGTCCACAATAAGTAGCCATAGCAACACCAAATGTAATTGCTGGTTGCATTACAAGTTGAAGTACCTTTGAAGCTGCTGTATACGCTGCAATAACTGTTGATCCAAATACATTTAATGCAGCTTGAACTGTCATAATTCCAATTGCAGTTATTGAAAATTGAAGTGCCATAGGAATTCCTACTTTTAAATGTTTATGATAATATCTCTTTTTAACTTTAAAATCTTCTTTTCTAAGTCTCAATATAGTAAATTTCTTATATGTATATATAAAACATAATATTGCGGAAACGCCTTGTGATATAATCGTTGCATATGCCGCTCCAGCTACGCCCATTTTAAAGTTAATTATAAATACTAGATCTAACACTATATTTAATACTGATGAAACAATTAAAAAGTATAGAGGTGTCTTACTATCACCTAAAGATCTTAATATACTTGCAATCATGTTATAAGCAACTGTAGCAATACATCCTGCATAAATAATTATGATATATGTAGTAGCATCTTTCATAATATTTTCAGGAGTATTCATTAATCTTAATAATGGCTTAGCTGAAATTACACTTACCAAAGTAACTACAATTACAGAAATAGCTGTTAATATGATAGCGCTTCCTACAGCTTTTTTAAGTCCCTTTTCATCCTTTGCTCCAAATCTTTGGGAAACTAAAACTGCAAATCCACTAGTTAAACCTGTTACAAATCCATTAACTAAAAACACCATTGATCCTGTAGAACCAACAGCTGCAAGTGCTTCTACTCCTACAAACCTACCAACTATTATTGTATCAACCATGCTATAAAATTGTTGAAATATGTTACCTATTAATAATGGTATTGAGAACATTAAAATTAATTTAACTGGATTACCTTTAGTCATATCATTAGTTTTATCATGTCCCACTATTTTTTCTACCCCCTATTTTCATTTCTCAATTTAATACAATATCATTTTTTAATTAATATTGCAAAGGAAATTAAATATTAATTTTAAAATAAAAAAGGGCTACATTTAAAACATAATGAGCCCCTAATATTCAAATTAAAAATTTTTAAAATAACCTTATTTTTAAATTACCTAATTTTTTAATTCTTCCCCTATTATTTTAATTCCTTTTTCTATTTCCTTTAATGATAATCTAGATAACCCTAATCTTAATGTATAATCTCCAGCATTATCCATAGAAAAAACATCTCCTGGAGTAAATATTACTCCTTTTTTATAGCATCGATTTAATAGTTCTCTTCCAGTTATTCCCTCTATTCCAATATAAATATGAAGCCCACCTTCTCCCCAAATAAATTTAGGATTAACATATTTATTTATACACTTTAATGCAAACTCATATCTTTCTTTATATGATTTTCTTACTTTTTTAATTTGTTTTTCAAAAGCACCTGAACGTAAATATTCATAAAGTATACCTTGATCTAAAAAAGAGGTGTGAATATTTTTACATCTCTTTACACTTTCTAATATATTTATAACTTCTTTATCTGCAAGCAACCATCCTACTCTTATTCCCGGAAATAATATTTTAGAAAAACTTCCTATATAAACAACACCGCTTCCACCTTTATCTAATGCTGCAATAGGACTAACGTGAGTACTATTGTATAAAAGTTCTTCATTGAACCCATCTTCTATTATAGGTACATTATATTTCTTAAATAAATTGTACACTTCAAAGCGTTTTTCACCTTTAAGCACAATTCCAGTTGGATTATGGTATGATGGTATTAAATATCCAAATTTAATCTTATTATCTTTAAGCTTTTCTTCAAGTTCAAGAATATCTATACCATCTTCATTCATTTTAACTCCAACAACTTCAATTCCATGCACCTTCATGATTTTAATCGAAGTATTATGAGTTGGATTTTCACAAATAATCTTATCTCCTGGACTTGTATATGCTTCACATAACATTTCAAGCCCTTCAGTAAATCCATTAGTTATAATTATATCTTTACCTTCTATATCAACACCTTTGCTTTTCATATACTCTAAAAGATATTCCATAAGAGGTTTATATCCTTTTGCATAACCATAATTCAAAAGCTTATGTCCTTCTATAGAAATTCTATTTAAAAATGCTTTTTTAAACTCTTCCATATCAAATAATTCCCCATCTGGAGATATACTTTTAAAAGATATTAAATTTTTTTCCCATGGTATCTCACTTTTAACTATATCAAGCTCCAATGCCAATTTACCATAATTATTTACCTTGTCATTCCAAGAAATCTGCCAGCCCTCTTCAGTTTTTGACTTACTAGGAGATATAAATGTTCCCTTGCCTTTAACAGTATATACTACTCCTTCATCTTCAAGATTTTCATAAGCTGTTATTATAGAATTACGACTTACACCTAATATTCTAGAAAGTTCTCTTGTTGCAGGTAGCTTTCCATTAGCCACAACCATATTATTATTTATCATATTTTTTATATAATTTTCAATTTGTAAATAGATAGGTTCATCTTCATTAAAATCTATACTAGAAAATATCAACCTTTTCAACTCCTAAACTAATGAATATTCAATTATTTTATCTAACAATTCACTAAAACTTAATCCCCTTGCATTTGCACTTTTAGGAATTAAACTTGATTTTGTCATTCCTGGAAGTGTATTTACTTCAAGCATATAAGGAATATTATTACTTACTATCATATCAACTCGTGCATAGCTCTTGCAACCTAAAACATTCCAAACATTTTTAGAAATTTCATCTACCTTCTTTTGAAGCTCTGCCTCTAAAAATATTATTTCTTCACTGGCTCCACTTTCATTATATTTAGAAGTATAATCAAAAAACTCTCCCTTATTTGCTTTTATAACTACCGTTGGAAAAACCTCACCATTTAAAATAAAAGAAGTTATCTCATAACCACTAATATACTTTTCTATAATTATTTCTTTATCATATTTTAACCCTTCTCTTACAGAATTCTCTACTTCTTCTTTATTTTTCACCAAAAATGTTGCAACACTAGAACCCCCATTATTAGGTTTTATAAATACTGGATATTTAAACTCATTTATCTTTTCATAATTAATGTCATCTATTGATTTCACTGTGAACCATGGAGCTGTAGGAACTCTTATAGTACTTACTATTCTTTTTGTTAGCGCTTTATTCATACAAATTGCACTACATAGCACACCACACCCACTATAAGGAATACCCATTGTTTCTAAAACTCCTTGTATAGTTCCATCCTCTCCAAACCTACCATGCAATGCTAAAAATGCAAAATCTATTTCCTTTACTTTTTCTATTACTTCGTCTTTTGAGTTTATTATTATAGGAATTATATCTTCATAATTTTCTTTATTTAAATTTTTTATTACCTGTTCTCCTGACTTTAAGCTTATTTCTCTTTCAGTTGATACCCCACCCATTATTACTCCTATTCTCATAAAAATCCACTCCTCTTTTTTACTATTTATTTTTATTGTATGGATTTAAATGAAAATAAAAAAGCACCACACCTTAAGTATTTTCTCAAGGTTGTGGTCTTATAATTATTATTTATTTAATTTTATCTTATAGAATTTTTCTATTCCCCCAATAAGTGAATTTTGAGTATATACTATAACTTCTTTTTCATCTTTTCCTATAACAACTGTTGGGGGTTCACCTATATACTCCTCTTCAATGTTTAATTCACATAATGTTAAAGGCTTTTCTATTCCCATACCATTAATTTTAGCTACTTTTATATATGCCATTTTATTAGTATATTCACAATAATAAATCTTATCTTTACTTGGAAATAAGCCTATATAACTAATATTAAGTGAATCTTCTTCTTCAGACTCATAAGATATATATTCAAATAACTGACTTTTTTCTTCAGTATTAACATTATATATATCAACACTAGTTCCTTCTCCTAAAGCTCCTAATAATATAACTCTTTCTTCATCTATTGGTAAAACAAACCCAAAATCACCTATTTCTCTTTCTTTTTCTATACTACCGTTATCCAAATTAGCAATTAATAAGGTTGTTGGTAATGTCGCACTATCTATATTTGGTAAAGCTGATAATATAGCCTTATCTCCTAATAAATTTATTCCGCTAATAGCCTTATATTCTTCTGGAACTTCTATACTACCTTCAGTTTCATTAGTAAGATTGTGCCATATAATATTTGTAACCACTCCTTCATCATTAATAACTTGTTCAAATAGTATATTTTCTGCTAAGGTATATTTATTACTTCCATTTCCTATAAGTGTACGCTCAATTTCATATCCTTCTTCACTAAGATAATTTCTTATTATAACTTTATCTTCATTTTCACTTATACTTTCTACATAAAACTGAATACTTGAATTTCCTAAATCCTCATATCTTTTGCTAATTAAATATTCAAGGTTAGCAGTATTTTCTTCTACATTAACTAAACCATAAAGAGCTAGATTTTTATCTATATTAGGTTCTATTTGTTCTACTACTAAATCTCCATTTTCATCTATTTTTAATGAATATTGATTATCAACTAAAGCAGTTTCAAAAACAATTTCTGTTGTTTCTTCAATTTTTAAATCACTTTTACTACTTACATTTTCTTTTGATATTACTAAGTTTTTATTTTCTTCAATAACGCTTGTACTACATCCTACCATTGTTACTGATACACTAATAAATACCGCACTTATTAATGCAATGATTTTTTTTCTATTCATTTTTTCATCCCCTCGTCATAAATACCCTGCTTAATTTATTTTTACCATTTGCACTTTATTTTTGTCATAATTATTTATAGTTTTTTATACATTATCTTAATTAACTTATAATCTAATGTATAATTTTACAATAAGTACATATTTATAGTATATTATTATTTCATAGTAATAATCAATACGTTTACTTATATTAAATTAATAATTCACATTTACTTCAGATATAAAATAAATTTTATTATACTTTATTAAAATAATACTACTACAAAATAAAACGTCTAATAAGAATAATAAAATCTCATTAGACATTTTTTGCTTATTAAAATTTGAAAATAATCACTACCTTATTCTCTTAATAAACCATTTTATTTTTTACCTAATTACTTATTATCAGTATCTCCATCCTCCCCTACTACATCAGATAGATCAATATAAGAATTATTTTCAATAATATTGAATTCATCCTCAACAAATTCATCATTTGAAAAATCATCATCTATTTTAAAGTTTTCTAAATCTCTACTTATATTAATTTCATCGTTATTGATTCTATTGCTTGATAAATTTTCATAATTTTTTAGTTCTAACTTATCCAATATATCTTTACTCATAATATTCCTCCTAAACTTAAAATATTTAAAGTTATTAATATTTATTATTCCTTTAGCATTTATATTTAATCACTAATTTAAAATAAAAAATTTTATTTACTATCTTAAATGTAAATTAAAAACTTGATATATTATCTCTATAATCGAAATATATTTTATTATACTTTATATAATATTAATGATAGCTACTATACGTAAATAATTTTGGAAATCTCTTCATATAAATATTGACTTTCTTTTATTATTAGTAGATAATTATTATTAGTTAATAAACAAATAGTTTTATGGAGGTTTTTATGAATAATAATTTAAATAATTCTTGGAAAGGTTTTAGAGAGTTAGTACTAGTAGATAAAGTAGACGTATGTCCTAGTATAATTTCTTTTTATTTTAAAGCAAAAGATGGAGGCAAGCTTGTAAAGCATAAAGCTGGTCAATTTTTACCTTTTAAAATTAAAACAGATGATCCAAAATATAAAGATGTAATTAGAACCTATAGTCTATCAATGTTTCCTAATGAAGATATTTATAGAATAAGTGTTAAAAAAGTTGATGGTGGCTTAATTAGTACTTACTTACACGAAAATCTTAATATCGGAGACTCTATCGAAGCAATGATCCCTACAGGGTTATTTACTATTAATAATAAAAATAATGATATAGTTTTAATTTCAGGTGGTATAGGTATTACACCTTTATTATCAATGCTTTATGAAGAATCGTCTATAAGAAATAATATTCACTTTATTCAAGCTGTACAAAATTCTAGCCTACATCCATTTAAAGAGGATATAGAATCTATTGCTAAAATTAGAGGAGTTGAAAATACTGTTTTTTATTCTAATCCTTTAGATACTGATAAGGAAGGCATTGACTATAACTTTACTGGTTATGTAAATAAAGATTTCTTTGAAAAAAATATCAATTTAAACTCAGATTTTTATCTTTGTGGACCACCTCCATTTATGAAAGCTCTTGAAAATACTTTACTTGAACTAGGTGTAGATAAAAGTAAAATTAATTATGAATTATTTAGTAACTAGCTTTTCTTTCTCATATAAAAAATAATAACAAATAAATTCATTTATAAACACAAACGGCAAATAAAGATAATTATAATATTATTTTACTTTTATTTGCCGTTTTGCATTTCTTTATACGCCTTCAAAGATCATGTCTTATTTTTATTCATTAAAATATTCTCATATAGTAATTTCTATTAATAATTATATTTCTTTATATTTTCAAATTTAACTTTTATAAAAATGAAAGTTTTTTTATTTTTTATTCATAATAATTCTTTTTATTTTTTTACTTTTAAAACGCTTTCACTCTTCTCCTTTGAAAATAAGCACTTCCATTAGATAGCCCTATTGTATTTTTTTATATACTATGGTAAAATATAAAATTAAATGCAAGTTTTATTTTTTTTAATGCATTTTTCAAACAATAAAAAGGGGGCATTATTATGAAAAAAAAATTAGGTTTAACAACAAAAATCTTTATTGGATTACTACTTGGGGCAATTTGTGGTATTATCCTTTATAGATTTGTTCCATCTGGATTCTTTAGAGATGATTTCTTAATTAATGGTGTATTTAAAGTTATAGGTAAAGGTTTCTTACGAGCTATGCAAATGCTTGTTGTTCCATTAGTATTTTGTTCACTTGTTTGCGGTAGTATGGCAATTGGTGATACGAAAAAACTGGGTAGGGTTGGAGTTAAAACAATGATTTTTTATCTTATAACTACAGCTATAGCCATAACTTTAGCAATTCTAATTGGTAAAATTATAAATCCTGGAATCGGCCTAGATATGAGTAGTATTCAAATTGCAGAAACTACAGTAAGTGAGTCTAAAGCATTAAGCGATGTGCTTTTAGATATAATTCCAACCAATCCAATATCTGCTTTAGCAAATGGAAATATGCTTCAAATAATTGTTTTTGCTATATTAATTGGAGTAATTTTAGCAATGCTTAAAGAAAAGGGAACTGTTGTTGCTACATTCTTTAGTCAATTTAATGAAATTATGATGAAAATGACAATGATAGTTATGAAGGTAGCTCCAATTGGTGTATTTTGCTTAATAGCAACTACATTTTCAACTATAGGTTGGAGTGCTTTTACTCCAATGCTTAAATACATTTTTGCAGTAATGTTAGCATTAGTAATTCAATGTTTAGTAACATATATGGCAATGCTTAAAGGATTTACTAACCTTAGTCCAATAAAATTCTTAAAGAAGTTTATACCAGTTATGAGCTTTGCATTTTCAACTGCATCATCAAATGCAACAATCCCATTAAGTATAGAAACTCTTGATGATGAAATTGGTGTTTCAGAAAAAATATCATCTTTTACAATTCCATTAGGAGCAACAATAAATATGGATGGTACTGCAATAATGCAAGGAGTAGCTGTTGTATTTATTTCACAAGCCTTTGGAATAGAACTTGGGTTAAATGCTTATCTTACAGTTATATTAACAGCAACATTGGCGTCTATTGGAACTGCTGGGGTTCCTGGTGTTGGACTTATAACATTATCTATGGTTCTTAACTCTGTAGGATTACCAATTGAAGGTATTGGTATAATTATGGGTATTGATAGAATACTTGATATGACTAGAACTGCAGTAAATGTTACAGGCGATGCTATTTGTACTACTATCGTTGCAAAGCAAGAAGGCGAATTTGACGAAAAAGTTTTCTACTCTGATGAAAGCATAATAGATAACGTAGTTTCATCATAATTAAAAATATTACAGAACTTATCTTAAAATATATAGTTCTAAAAATAAAAACTACTTTTATAATAAAATTAAATACGATATAGTAGAAAATATAAATACCCAATATGAATAATTAATTCTTATTGGGTATTATTTATTTGAAAACTCAAAAATAATTTCTTAATTCTAGATTTTATACTTCATTTTCAATATTTTATTAGTATTTATCTTCTCTAACTAAATATTTATTTCCATCCATATCTTTAAATGAAAACATACTTCCATACGGCATTTTCATTATATCTTCAACTTCAACTTTATTTTCTTGCATCTCCTTATAGGTTGATTCTATATCACTAGTGCTCAGTATTACGTTAGGGTGATCTACACTAGCATTTGGATTTTGCATCTTCATCATATTTTTATCATATAAAACAAAAGTAGTAAATTCATCGTCACTTGGTCCAACTTCTATCCACTTCATATTAGGACCCATTGCTTGCTCAAATTTAACAATAAAATTTAATTTTTTAGTCCAAAATTCTTTAGCTTCTTCTTGATTATTAACATAAATCGTTATTTTACCTATTTTATTTATCATTTGTCTTCCTCCTAAATTATTTACAATAATATAAATATTGCTTTATTTAGCCTATATCGAACTTAGGTTCTTATTATATATTGTTTTTCTATTTTTTCATAGTATATTTTTTTACTTTTTTCATATTATTCATTTAAAATATGGTATAATCTATTTTTATATAAACTTATATAAAAGATTAAATAGTTAAATATATATATCATTAACATAAATATAATATTATTTATATTTTAAAATTACTAAATATGAGGTGCTTAAAATGAATAAAAATATTGAGATTATGAAAAAACTTATTGAAGAAAAAAAAAGTAAAGGTACTAATTCTAACAAAGGAATAAAACCTCAAAAAAGTATTGGTAAAGTTTCAAAGGGCGCTAGAACTGGTAACGGTGGTGGATTATTCGATAAATAATTTTTATATTAATAGGCAGTAATATTATTATTTTAAATTTATTACTGCCTATTTCACTAATTTTTTTAATCTCTATTAAATTATAATTTATTGTACTAACATACTTAAAATATTTTTAGTAATTTTAATATCTATTCGTTTAAATCTGGAAATTTAAACATTCCACCAACAGCTAACTTTGACCTTGGCTTTCTATCATGTCTTAGCTTTCTTTCTTCCTCTTCACAGGGAATAACCCCATCAATAATCCCATTACTATAACTAATATTACCTTCATCTTTACTCATAATAATAACACCTCTCTTTTTGCTTTACTCTTATTATTCCAAGATATTATTTTATTTATAAGTATTAAATGACAAATAAGTTCTCCTATAACTTTTTACAACCCTTTATAGTAATTAATCAACTGTACTTTTGTAGTAATTCCTCTATTTTGAGGTATTGTAAGCTCCTCTACATCTTTACCATTCAGTTTTCCATCAACTAAATATTCTTTTCCTAGAAATTTTTGTCCCCAGGTTGCAATCTTATCTATCTCAGGTGTTTTCACATTTAAAATTTCTGCAAAAGATTTTAATATGCATAATCCAAACTGTATATCTTCAACAAAATATCTTGAATTTTTATCTGGGACATATCCACCTTCTACTTTTACCATTGGAGAATCTATTCCTTGGAATCCTGGTGCAGTATTTATTTTTTTACATAATTGCTCTGGTGTTTCTATATTATATCTAGTTTTAATTTTTTCAATGTCACTTGCATCAAAGTCATTATTTTCATTAAAAGCATTAAATATTAACTCTAACTCTTCATCTAGTTTTAAAAGCTGTAATGATGCCATAGTTCCCCATTCTTCATAGAAATATGGATTCCTATCATAAACTTTTTCTCCTTCAATATAATCATGAAATAATTCATATAATCTTGAAGGATGCATAGTTGGGTTTGATGGAGATAAAGTTATTGCTAGGTAATTACTTAATGGAATACATGGAATATCTATAAAGCTAGTCATATCTTTTGAAACTTTTTCTGAATATTTATCTGGAATTACCCTTATCTTCATAAACTCATTCTTTTGTTTAAGAAGAACCGATTCTCCATACTTCTCCAATCTAATTATTGAAGGAACTCTCTGACTTCCAAAGAATATACACTCTTTTTTAAGTAATTCATCTATTAAATATTCTTTTCCTCCAAATCCAGGAATAGCTCCAACAACTGCTCCTTTCTTTAAAAATGGAATTATAGTATTTATCGTTTTCTCCATCATAAATGAAGGATATGTTATTAAAATATAATCTGCTTCCTTTACAGCTTCTTCATAACTTGCAGTAACACAATGAACTTTTACATCATGTGTTATATTTTTTTCTTCTTCAATTAAAGCAATAGTTTCCTTAAAAACTTCAGGCTTTGAAGTATGTAAATAAACTTTATTATTTTTATTCATTGAAATATATGCCGCTAAATACGTTCCAATATTTCCTGCCCCTATAATACAAATATTCATATCTGCCTCCTAAATTTATCTTAATGCTTATTTATTAAATAATTTTCTATCATACGTTAAAATTATTAACTTTGTATTTATATTTTAATATTTTTTATTTATTAAAGCTTTGAACCTTTTTTTTATTTTTGTTATAAAATATTTTTAAGCTCTAATATATTGTTAATAACATATGTTATATCCATATCTTTTGGTTTTTCTTTATTATTAACATTAAACCAGCATGTATCTATTTCTGCATTTATTCCACCTTGAATATCTGAAGTTAAACTATCTCCAATCATTAACACCTTACTTTTATCCTTGAAGTTTAATTTTTCTAATGTATAATCAAATATTTTCGCCATTGGTTTTGCAATTTTTATCTCATCAGATATTATTATCTCTTGGAAATAATGTTCTATCTTTGATTCTCTTATTCTCTTATTTTGAACATCTAAAAGTCCATTAGTTATTATAGCTAATCTATATTTATCTTTTAAATAATCTAAAATTTCAAATGCTTCATTATAAATAAAGCTCGCTTCCGATAAATGATTCATATATGCTTTGCTAAATTTTTCAGCATCTTTATCTACACTTAACCTTTTAAATAATCTATTAAATCTTTCAACTTTAAGCTTATCTGAAGTTATAGTTCCTTTCTCAAATTCTTTCCATATTGCTGTATTAATTTCACTATATATTTTCATACACTCTTCTTTATCGTAATTTATTTTAAAATCACTTAAAGACTCCATAAAAGCATATCTTTCTGATTTTTTAAAATCAAATAAAGTTTCATCTGCATCAAATAAAATTAATTCATATTTCATTTACTTCACCCTCCCTTTTAGTGTTCATTTTATATTTTACACTATAAAAGAAATTATATATTAAAACTTTAGTATATTAATAGTACTTTTAACAATTTATTGTTTTTTTATTAACCAAATATTGCATTTCTATATAATTTACTTTATAATAAGTTATAAATTACCGTTTATTATTTTTGTTTTTAACTTTTTTCACGGTAATAATATCTATATTTGTTAGGGGGATTTATTTTATGAAGCTAGAAGTAAAAAATCTACGTAAAAGCTTCTCTGGAAATGAAGTTCTACACGGAATTTCTTTTTCTGTAGAAAGTGGAAAAGCCTTAGGCTTATTAGGTAGAAATGGGGCTGGTAAAACTACTACTATACGTATATTAATGAATGTTTTTAATGGAGATAGTGGTGAAATACTAATTGATGGTAATCCATTTAAGCCTATAAATCATCAAATAGGTTATTTACCTGAAGAACGAGGGTTATATCCTAAAAAGAAAGTAAGTGAACAAATCTTATATCTTGCTAGTTTAAGAGGTATTAGTAAAAAAGAAGCGAAAGAAAACTTGAAAAAATGGCTTAAAAGATTAGGTATTGACGAATATGAAAATCGAAAACTTGATACACTTTCTAAAGGTAATCAACAAAAAGTCCAATTAGCTCAAACTTTAGTCTGCAATCCTGAAATAATAATTTTAGATGAACCTTTTAGTGGTTTAGATCCTGTAAATTCTCAAATTCTAAAAGATGTTGTTAATGAATTAATTGCTGATAACAAATTAGTAATATTCTCAAGCCACCAAATGAGTTATGTAGAAGAGTTTTGTGAAGATATAGCTATTATAAATAAAGGAAATATCACTTTATCAGGTAATTTAAAAGACATAAAAAAGGAATTTGGGAAAAATAGACTTATATTAAGTGCAAATAATTATTCACTAAAAGAACTTAATGATATTTGTATAAACAATTTTTCTGATTTTGTGAAAGTTTATGAAGTAAAAAAAGATTTTTTAATATTAGAACTATGTGAAAATTGCTCAAAAAATGATTTTTTAAGTGCAATCATAAATTCTGATATTGATATAGAAAATTTTGGAGTTTATGAACCTACATTAACAGATATATTTGTATTAAAGGCAGGTGATGAATAATGAAACAATTTTTAGCCGTATTAAGCTTTGAAATAACTAATTACTTTAAATCTAAAGGATATTTAATTACAACAATTCTTGTTTCAGCATTACTTATAATCGGATTATCAATCCCATCATTTTTTGATATGTCTAATATTATTCCTGGTTTAAGTAATAATAGCAATATAAGTGATACTATAGATACTAACGATATTTCTGAAAAAGAAGATAAAGAAACTTTTATTATTATAGATAATGAAAATATATTTGAAGATTTATCTATACTTGAACTTTCTTTTCCTAATTCTTCTTGGAATAAGGTTGATACAACTGAAGAGTGTGAAAATCTAATAAAAAATGGTGATGCTAAAGCTGGATTTATTGTTTATAGCTTAAGCAAATACACATATTTAGTTAATAATTCTAACTTTGCTGACCACAATCAGATGGTTTTTGAAAATATATTAACAACCTTAAATCAAAAATCTTATGCAGATACTAACAACTTAAATTTTGATGAATTACAATCAATAATTAATTCACCTGTAGAATCAGATGTAACAGTATTAGGCGAAGATAAAGCTAGTAACTTTTTCTATGTTTATATACTTATTTTTGCATTATATATGTTAATTTTATTATATGGTCAACTTATTGCTGTTTCTGTAACATCTGAAAAAAGCAATCGTGCTATTGAAGTATTAATAACAAGTGCTAGTAGCAATAGTCTTATTTTCGGTAAAGTACTAGCAGCTAGCATTTCCATATTTATTCAAGTTGGAATTATTCTTACCTCTGGATTAGTTACTTATTCTATAAACAGAAATGCTTGGAATGGTTTATTGGATAGTGTATTTAACATTCCTAGTAACCTTTTAATTACTTTTGCTTTATTTGGAGGAATCGGTTTCCTATTCTATGCATTTATATTCGGTGCTTTAGGAGCTCTTGTTTCTAAAACTGAAGAAATTAGTTCAAGTATTGGTCCTATTACTATGATTTTTGTTGTTGTATTCTTTATCAGTATGTTTGGTTTAAGTAATAGTGATAGCCCTCTTATCAAAATAGCATCATTTATACCTTTTAGTTCATGTATGACAATGCTAATAAGAGTAGCTATGGGGACTGTAGCTAATATTGAAATAATTATTTCCTTTATAATACTAGCTATATCCACCATATTAATCGCTTTAGGTGCAGCTAAAATTTACAGACTTGGTACTTTAATGTATGGGAATCCTATAAAATTAACTAATGCTTTAAAGTTAATGAAAAAGAATAAAAAAGTATAATATTTATTTTAAAAATATAACTATATGAAAATTAATATATAAACATTTTATAAATGGCAAATATGAGATTAAATTGTTATAATATATCCTCTATTTTGCCATTTATAATTAATTTTCACATTCCAAACTTAAAAGAAACTCTTTTTTATCTATTCCTCCAGCATAACCTACCATTTTTCCATTTGATCCAACAATTCTATGACATGGAACTATGATAGCTATAGGATTTTTATTGTTTGCATTTCCTACAGCTCTGCATCCTTTAGGATTATTAATTCTTTCAGCTATTTCCTTATAAGAAGCAGTTTGACCATACGGGATTTTTTGTAGTTCTTTCCATACCTTTTTTTGAAATTCTGTTGCTTTTAAAAATTTAAGCTTTATATCAAAGCACTTTCTTATACCATTAAAATATTCTTGTAGCTGCTTCTTACAGATAATTATGCTATCATTTACCTCTTCTACGTCTGTATTTAAAGTACTATTTTTATCAATAAAATAGACTGCTGTAATATATTCATCATCTGCTTCAATTTTTATAGTTCCTATAGGCGAATTAAAATATCCAAAATTCATTTTTCTCTCTCCTTATTCTTATGTAGTCTTTCTTTATAAAAAATAAAAAGGGATCTTATAATATTCTTAAATTTATTGTATTTAAATTTAACTAAATAATAACTTTAAAATTTCAGTTAAAATCTACTATTTCACTTAAGTTATATCATAAACTCCCTTTTTAATATGCTATTTTCTCTTATCTATTCTAAGCTATTTAATTTATTATATATCCTTATTCTAAATTAAACCATTCCTTTATTTTATTAAATATTGATTTACTTTCCTTTTTAACCCCTGAAACTTCTGTTTCTTTTTCATCTTTTGATTTGATTTCTTCTTTTGTGCTCTTAATAGCATCGCTTCTCATTATAAATTTGACAGTACCTGTCATATTATCTGATAATCCTGAATATACACCATACTCTTTTGCCATTTCTACTAATTCATCTTTAACTTCCACTAATCCATCAATATCATCTATAGCTTTATTTCCTTCTTCATTTAATTTATCTAAACCTTCTTCCTTAAGTTTTGTAACTCCATCATATAGCTCATTTGTTCCATTTTCTAACTGCTCTGTTCCTTCCAATATTTTAGCTGAATTTTCACTTAAAGTACTTGCTCCATCTGCTAATTCATTTCCACCATTGGCAAGTTCTTCAACACCACTACTTAATGTTTCTCCACCACTTACTAAAGCTAAAGTTCCTTCATATAATTTGCTCACAGCTGAATCTATTTTCTTTGAGTTTGTATTTAATTCATTTGCTCCATTTACTAATGTATTACTTCCCTGTGCTAATACGCTTGTTCCTTCACTTAAATCACTTGTTCCTTTTGATAATTTTGTACTTCCTTCATATAATAACCCTACTGCTGAATTTATTTTCTTTGAATTTTCATTTAACTCATTTGCTCCATTTAATAATGTACTGCTTCCATTTGCTAAACTATCAATGCCAGTAGTTAATTGCTTTGCTCCATTTACAAGTTCTGTACTTCCTCCATATAATGCATTTATTGCATCACCTATTTGAATTGACCCATTAGATAAGTCTGATCCTGCAGATATTAAAGCATCAACGTTTCCTAATAACTCCTTTGATCCTGATGATGTACTTGTTAAGCCTTGTTGTAATAAAGCTGCTCCATTAGCTGCTGAGTTCACTGAATCTGATAAGCTACTAATTCCACCTTGTTGTGCTGATGAAATATCTTTGATACTTTGGCTTAGATTATAAATTTCTGTAGATTGAGCTTTACTTGTTTCATCATCACTAGCTGCTAATATACCAGCTATTACATCAAGATTACTAGCAATTGACTCTAGATTAACTGCCGAATTTAAAAGTTCATTAACAGCTCCACTACCATTAGCTAACTCATTATTTAACTCAGTTGCTCCAGCTAATGCAGAATCTATTCCTCCATCTAAATTAGCATATCCTGCCCTAATGTTTTCAGTATTACTTATAAATGCTTGAACTCCTGATGTAAATTGAGCTTGGGAATTACTTAAAGCTTGAAGTCCACTATTTAAAGTATTTGCACCTTCACTTAAGCTAGGAGCACTATTTTTTAAAGTATTTATTCCATCATTTAAAGTACTAGCTCCATTAGTTAATGACGATACTCCTTCATCAAAAGCAGTATAATTTTCTTTTACTTTTTCTAATCCATTATTTAATTCATTTGCTCCATTTATCAAATTAGGTGCATTACTACTTAAAATACTTATACCACTATTTAAACTAGTTGCTCCATCTGCTAATGAAGATATTCCTTCATCAAAAACAGTATAATTTTCTTTTACTTGTCCCAATCCAGTATTTAATTCATTTGCTCCACTTGCTAGTTCTGGAACACTATTATTTAATTTATTTATTCCATTATTTAACGTATTTGCTCCACCAGCTAAAGATGATACTCCTTTGTCAAAAATAGCATAATTATCTTTTATTTGACCTGCTCCACTATTTAATTGATTTGCACCATTCATTAATGTAGGTACATTATCCCTTAAAGTATTTATACCATCTCTTAACGTATTTGCTCCACTACTTAAGCTATTAACTCCATCATCAAACTTTATATAATTTGTAGCTAATTCAGTTTGTCCATCTAATAATTCTTTACTACCACTTAATAATTCTTCTCCTCCACTTTGTAATTCGTTTAATGATTTTTTTAAATCACTTATTTTATCTGTACCCTTTAATTCTTCAAGTTCTTCATTAGCTGTAGTTGCAATCATAATTATAGCAGGAACTTCAAAACTTGTTGTGTCTCCCGTAATTTCAATTGTATCTTCTAAATTGATACTGCTATCACTTAATAACTCTCCTAAAACATCATCTAAATTTAAAGATTCCTTAAGTCCTGGAAGTGCTATAAAAGTTATAAGTGAGTTATTTCCATCATTTAAAACTTTACCAGAGCTTACCTTTATATTTTTAAAATTATCATTTGATAGTGTTAATTCTATTGCACTTAAAAATGGTACATATAACTTTCTAGACTTTCCATTAATATTTTTCACTTTACTTTCATTATTTTTAACAGTTAAAGTAATTTTAAAACTTCCTTCTTCTCCAATTACATCCCTAGGATTTACCTTTTTTCCATTAAACTCATAATTTACTGATAAGCTTAATGGTAAGTCCTTATTACTTGTTCCTTCATAATAAAGATTTTCTGAACTTATATTCCAAGTTAATTCATTACCTGATATTGAAGGCTCTTCATCACCTTTTACATTCTTTATATCCTTCAAATTAGAATTATCTTTAAACTCACCTAATACCTTATCACCACTAATCCAATCACTTACTATCTGTTCAGTAGGATTGCCATTTTCGTCTAATATAACATAAACTGTTTCATCCTTTTTAATATCTTGTCCAAATGCTACTGTAGATGTTGTAGTTGTAATTAACGCAACTAAGCATATAAGCTTTTTTGATAATGCTTTATTCATTATTATTTCCCCCTTCACCACATTCAACAAATGTTTTACTAGTTTTAACTACTAATCTTCCAAAAATTAGCAATATACCTGGTAACACAAATAAAATTACAAACATACTTATAATTGCACCTCTTGCCATAAGAGTACATAATGAACTTATCATTTCCATATCCGATACTATTCCAACACCTGCAGTTGCAGCAAAAAATGTCAATGCACTTGTAACTATAGATCTTGATGAACTTTTAAGTGCTATTCTCATTGCTTCTATCTTATCAGATGTCTTTGCTAATTCTTCTTTAAATCTTGATGTCAATAAAATTGCGTAGTCAACTGTTGCTCCTAATTGAATAGTTCCAATTACTATGGAAGATATAAATGGAATACTAGTTCCCATATAAAATGGAATTCCAAGATTTATATAAATTGCAAGCTCTATAGCTAAAACTAATAATATTGGTACTATTGGTGATTTAAAGATGATTAATATTATTAAAAATATCGCTAATATTGAAGCTACACTTACCCTTTTAAAATCATTATCAGCTATATCAATTAAATCATTAGTTAAAGGTGCTTCTCCTCCAACTAAACCTTCCGAATCATACTTTTTCACTATTGAATTTATTTCATCTAATTGTTTGGCAACTTCATCTGATGCTGCTTTATATTTTGAATTAAGCATTATTTCTTCATATCCACCACTTTTTATCTTTTCTAATAAACTACTTGGTATAAAGCTTTGAGGTATTCTTGAACCTAATATATCTTCAAGACCAATTACAGATGTTACACCATCAATTTCTTTTAATTCATCAATCATCTCATTGACTTTATAGCTTTCTAACTCATCACTAACTAATATAATATTGGTAGACATCATATCATAATCGGTTTTAAGCTTTTCACTAGATACTATTGAAGGTAAATCTTTAGGTAGTGATTCATCTAAATTGTAATAAACTTCTGTCTTGTTATATCCAATAATAGCCGGTATTAATGCTAACATGGCTATTAATACAAAAATCTTATGATGTTTTATTATAAAATCTGAACTTTTTTCAAACTTAGGTAATAATGTTTTGTGATTAAATTTATGAATTACTTTATCAAATGTTAATATCAAAGCTGGTAGTACTGTTATTGTACAAATTACTCCTAAAACTACTCCTTTAGCCATTACAAGTCCTATATCTTTTCCTAAAGCTAAATCCATAATACATAAAGCTAAAAATCCAGCAATTGTTGTAAGTGAACTTCCTGAAATAGACTCTATTGTTTTTTCTATAGCTGTAGCCATGGCATCTGTCTTATTATTTACTACTTCCCTCTCTTCATCATATCTATGAAGCAAGAAGATTGAATAATCCATTGTAACCCCTAATTGCAGAACTGCAGATAATGCTTTTGTTATATAAGAAATATCTCCAAAAATAATATTGGTTCCCATATTGTAAATAATAGCTATACCTATACTTGCAAGGAATATTAATGGTATTATAAATGATTCCATTGTTAGGCTTAAGACTATAACTGATAAAATAACTGCTATTAAAACATAAATAGGAGTTTCCTTATCAGCTAAATCTTTTGTATCTTTAATTACTCCTGCAATCCCACTCAAAAATGCTTGTTTTCCTGCTACCTTCCTAATTTCAGAAATTGCCTCTTCAGTCTGAATATCTGCATCACTTTCCTTTAACTTAATTATCATTAATGTTGAATTATCTGAATAAAGCATATCTCGTATACTTTCTGGTAATATTTGATCTGGAACTGATATATCAAGTACATCATTAGTCCATATAACTTCATTTACTCCCTCAATCTCTTCTACTTTTTCCTTTAATTTAGCTACATCTTTACTTTCCATATTTTCTACAATCAACATAGCTAAAGATCCACAATCAAATTGATCTTTTAAAATTGCTTGTGCTTGCCTTGTTTCTAAATCATTAGGCAAATAGCTCAATATATCATAATTTACTTTTGTATTAAAATAACCAATTACTGATGGTATTAATAATATAAATGCTATAATTAATATTACTATTCTACTTTGAGCTATTTTTTGTGATATACCCCTCATTTTTATTTCCCCCCTCTTTCAACTCCTTCAATATTAATATTTTTATATTTTTTTTACAAAGTCCGTTTTAAGGCTTTTTTTGTTTTTTAATTTATAAATTTATCTTATAATCAAATTAGATTTAGTATACTCTAACAAAGTTTATTATCCTTTATTTATCTTTAATGTTTAAATTTTACATCAAGGAACTAGCTATTTTCCTAAACAACTTTTTTCTTTATATTTTTATGTTTAAAAAAAATTCACATTTTATTAAATAAATATAATAAAAAAAGTAATGTTAATGTAATAATTTGAACACACCTTTTACATTAACATCACTATATTAAAATATTATTTAACGTTATTTTTTTATTCTTATATCTGCAATTAACGGATAATGATCTGATGGGTACTTTCCATTTATATTGTCTTTCACTATATCTACATCAACAATTTCTAATTCTTCACTTACAAATATATAATCTATATGAAGCCCATTTTCTTTACCTTTAAAACTACTCATAGTAGATTTTTCATAAAGCTCTTTTTTTATTTCTTGAACTGCTACAAATCTACTTGTGCTATATTCTCCTGCAGCAAACTTTTTTATTACTTTACTATTAGGAGTTGCATTAAAATCTCCCATTACAATTACAGGTAAATTTTCTACTTTACGATTTTTCTCAATAAATTGCCCAAGTTTTTTTAATCCAAAATCTCTAGCTTGTGGCAATAAACAATCTAAGTGTGTATTATAGACTCTAACTCTTCTATTATCTTCTAATTGTATAACTGCTGTTGTACATATTCTAGGATATAAAGAGTACCAAAGTTGACTTCCCACTTTATCGGGGCTTTTAGATAACCAGAAAGTTTTATGTTCTTCTATATCATGTTTTTTGGATATAAATAAATTATTTCTTTCAGAAAAAAACCTCTTACTTCTTGCACTTCCAATAATATAATAATCCTTTACATTTCCAGTTATATCTTCAAACATTTTATTTGTTACTTCTTGTACTCCAATAATATCACATTGATACTTCTTTATAATATCATACACTAATTCTCTTCTATTATCCCATCTATTTTTGAAGTCTAAAATAAAATCACTTCTTAAATTAAAAGACATAACTCTCATTGTCATTCTCCTCATGTACTAAATTTACTTTTTATTAATTATACTCCTTTTAAAAATAAGTTTAAACTACCAATTTATTATTAATTACTTGTCTATTTAATGTTATATTGTATAATAATAGTATATTTATCTACAATATGTTATTTATTACATTTATATTTTTAATTTATTTTAAAAAGGTATGGGAGGGAAACTTATGAAAAAAACTTTAGACAAAAAAACTTTATTTCTATGTGTTATAGTTATTATTTCTTTATTATCATCAATATTTGTTAATTTCAAATTTGGAATAACAACATTACTTACTTTATTATTCATATACATTTTAGCAACAAATCTCTATATGATTAAAGTGTATAAGGGTGCAAAAGCTTATAAATCTGAAAATTATAGTAAAGCGTTAGATTATTATAGAAGTGCTATTATTTCACCATGGTGTAGCGTAAATATAATAATAGATTATTTAGTTTGTGAGCTTAAATATGGAAAAGCATCCATTGCAAATGAATATATAGAAGAAATTTTTACAAAAAGAAATTTTAAACCTAATGATTTATTAAATTTAAAAATTACAGAATCAATAGTTTTATGGAAAAATAATAATAGGCAAGAATCTATTTCCTTATTAAGAAATCTTTTAGAGAAAAATAAAAACGCCTTTCTTTATGAAACATTAACATCAATTTTAATATGTAATGGAAATATTCAAGAAGCAAAAAGTGTATTATCCACTGCTTTAGCTTTTAATAAGGATAGTAACATTTTGAAATCTAATAATGGAGAAATTAAATTTAAAGAAGGTAATTATGATGAAGCTTCTAAAATCTTTTATAATCTTATTAATGAAGATATAAAATTTGTTGAACCTTTTTATTACTTAGGTTTAATCGAAACGAAAAATAATAACTTTGATAAAGCTAAAGAACTTTTAGAAAAAGCTCAGAATTTAAACCAATCTCTTATAACTTTAGTAAAGTTCGAAGATATAGAGCAAGCCTATAATAGAGTTATATTTAAATCTTTAACTAAAGTATAATATTGTCTTAAATATATTATTAATAAAATTAAAAGAGTTATAGATAAACTCTATAACTCTTAAGAAACATACCTTATAATTATCTTCTATTATTTTGTTGTTTCTTAGCTTTTCTACAAGCTGGGCATCTAGTTGGTTCATTTTCGAAACCTTTTTCCTTGTAGAATTCTTGTTCTCCTTCTGTGAAAACAAATTCTGTTCCACAATCTCTACATGTTAATGTTTTTTCTGACATTGCAATTCCTCCATATCCGATGAAAGGTTACCCAAAATAATAAACAAAGATAACTTAAAATACTTAGTTCTTATTTTATTCCTTTCGTGCTTTACATATAGTATTATTAGCACTATTTAAAATAATATACATGTTTTTATACTTTTTATTTAATAAATTTTTTACCATACTCTTCAGTTTCTATAGGTAATCCCTTCTTAGCAAGTTTATCTTCTATTAACTCTTTTATTATTGAATAGAATATTGCAAATAACGGAACACCTATAACCATTCCAGCAAAGCCCATAAATTTAGTTGCAACAAGTAGTGAGAATAATATCCAAAATGCTGATATTCCAATAGAATCTCCAAGAATCTTAGGTCCTATTATATTACCATCTATTTGTTGTATAACTACTATTATTAAAATGAACCATAAAGCTTGTATTGGAGAAACAAATAAAATTATAATAGCTGCAGGAATTCCTCCGATAAATGGTCCAAAGAAAGGAATTATATTAGTAACACCAACAATTACAGAAATAAGTAATATATATGGCATTTTAAATATAGTTAATATTACAAATGTTAATATTCCTATTATAAATGAGTCTAATATCTTACCACCTAAAAATCTACTAAATGTTCTATTACTTTGAGTAGCAAGTCTTAATATAAATTTTGCCTTACTTTCAGAGAATATTGCACATGTAATTTTTCTTCCTAAAGCCATAAATTTTTCTTTATCTATTAAAATATATATTGAAACTATTATTCCTATTATTATATTTAAAATACTTGAAGTTATAGTAACAACTAAATTTCCTATTACAGGAACCATATTAGTTACTATTGTTATAATATAACTTACCATTTCATCAAACTTATTTGATAAAAGATTTAAATACTCAGGTTGCAAATTTAAATTTTGCATAAGATCGTTAACAAAGTTGCTTGCATCATTAACATATTGAGGTATATTATTTGCAAGACCTACTATACTTTCTACTAATTGTGGTAAAACAAATTGTATGAATAGGTATGTTATTATTCCTGCTGTAATATATGTAAATACTAATGCTATACCTCTTTTTGCCTTTTCTTTAACATTTTTAAAATATTCATGAGATAAAACCTTCTCCTCATAAAATTTCAAAATAAAATTTAAAATATACGCTAATGTGCCACCTATAATAAATGGTTGCAATGTTCCTATCATGCTACTTATGCTTGCTTTTATTTCACTTATTTGTGACATACCTAAATACAGCAGTATACTTGCACAAATAACAAAAAATGCATAAATTGCTATAGTAGCATATCTATTATTCCAATCTATTTTCATTTTTCTCCTCCATTTACTTTATATTTTTCAAAATATAGTTCATAAACTAATATTTCTTATTTTATCATATTTTTATAACTCTATTTGTTAAAATTTCAAAAATAATTTCTAATTATATTCTTAAATATTAATTTGTGGATAGTATCTGTTGGATGTAACCCATCTCCATTTTCTAAATTCATTAATTCTTCTATAGTTTGTCCTCTATTTTTTAAATACATATTAATGTACTCATAATTATCTATGCACTTTATTCCTTTATATTTACTTACTTCTCTAATAACATTTACAACTTCATTCATTTTATATAAACGATTATCATAATTGTCATCTTGGGCTGTAACTGGATTTGGTGTCATTAATATTATTTTTTTATCTTTTTCTAATAGATTTTCAACAATGCTTATTAGATTGCTATGTAATATTTTCATTCCATTGTTTACCTTTCTATCATTAGCTCCAATCATTAAAATTATTATATTGTCATTTATATCATATAACTTATTTAAATTATCTTTTACTTGACTAGAATTTATTCCACTACATCCATTGTTTATTACTTTACTATATTTAAATCTTTCATTAATATATTTTTTAAAAAGTGATGCCCAGCATTTTTCTCCTAATTGTCTTTTGTAGCAAATACCATCTATATTTATAATTACTTCTCCATTCCTATTATCATCTAAACTCCCTGCTCCTGCTGTAATACTATCTCCTATTAACCTTATAACTATATTATTTTCCATATCTCCCCTTTTTATATCATCATAAAACATAATTTAATTCTTCTCCTACTTTTTATATTTCCATATATTTCTCTTGTATTATAGTATATCTTAATAATTTTTAATATAAAAAAATGGCAAATAACATTAATTATGTTATTTGCCATTTTTACCTATAAATTTATTTTATATTAATCTATCTTATTTTTATGATGATTATATATATATACTGGAATTCCTATTAACATTAATATAAAGCCCCACATTACAGTTTCTGCTCCTGAACCGTATATAGTCCATATTAAATATATAAATGCTAATAGTGGTAATATTGATTTTTTAATAAATAACTTAAAGTTAAATTCTTTTTCTTCTTTAAATGTAAGCATTATTTCTGCAGAAACACTTAAAAGATAAACTGGTAAATATGATAACGTTGCAAGGATAGTTATAAATGTAAATGCATCTACCATCCCTTTTTGGAAATTCATAATCAATAAAATATTAACTAATATAGAACCAAATATTAATGAATTTACAGGAGTGCCTGTTTTTTCACTAATCTTTCCAAAAAACTTAGGGAATACTCCATCTTCACCTGCTGCATAAGCAACTCTAGCTGTTGATAAAAGCCATCCTACTACTGTTCCTAAAATACAAATAACTACTGCAATTGTTAATATCTTTCCAATATTACTTCCTAAAGCATTAGTAAGTATATCAGTAAGTGGTGCTGTACTTTGAGCTAGTGAAACATTATCCATTGCCCCCATACTTGCTATACTTATTGCTAAGTATATAATAGCCGCAATAATCAATCCGTAAATTGTGCTTTTTCTTACATTCTTTTCGGGATCTTTAAGTTCTCCAGCTGTAACTGTTGCACTTTCAAGTCCTATAAATGCCCATAAAGTTGATGTGGCTGCAAGTGGAACTGTACTTAATCCCTTTCCTTCTGGATACATAGGAAATATATTTGCTGAATCAAAATTTAAAAATGCGACTATAACAAATAATGCAAAAAATACTATTTTAAATACTGTTGTAAAAGCCTGAATTTTACCTGCTTTCTTTACTCCTGCTACATTTATAAATGTAAATATCCATAAAATTGAACTTGAGAATATTATTGATACTATTGGATTATTTAGTTGTGGAAATACTGCTGATGCATAACTTGTAACTGCAACTATTATTGCTGCATTTCCAATCCATGAACCATTCCAATAAAGCCACGCACTTAAAAATCCTGCAAAATCCCCAAATGCCTCTTTAGTGTAACAATACGCTCCACCTGTTGATGGATATTTAGTACCCATATTTGCAAATGATATTGCAATAAAAATTGAACCTATTGTAGTTAAAATCCATGCTATTATTGTAGCTCCTGGTCCTGACACTTGAGCAAGTGTTGATGGTAGCATAAATACACCAGAACCAATCATGTTACCGCAAACAAGCATAGTAGCCATGAAAAGGCTAATTTCTCGTTTTAAACTTTTGTTTTCCATTTTTTCCTCCTTAGTTTGGGGTAAAAAAATAAGCCCAAAAGGCTAATCTTTGAGCTTGTACTTACACATAAACAAACACAAAGATAGCTCTCCACAATTATTATTGTGACAGTTTTGCATATATTTTATGCAACCCCAGCATATAGATTTAAAGCATCCTCTATATACTTCGGCAATACTACCTTTTATATTAATTCATCGTGCTTAACTCCATAATATTACTCTTTAATATTGCAACCTCTATCTTTACCCGAATATTTAATTACACTATCAAGTTAAATTTATAATTATTAAAATTTATACTTAATTTCTGTGTTTTTATACATAAATATTCTAACAAATTTTTCTTTAAAGTCAACAATTATAGTAGCTTTTAATATAAATACTTTTTAACATAATATCTAAATAATCTATTTTCATCTACAAAATATCTTATTTTTACTATTATATTTAACATATTGTAACTCCTTAACATATCATACATATAATATATCATAAGTCAACATCCTTTATATATTAAATAACAAAGGAGGAGCCTTTTGATGTATAACTTTAAAAATACTACTCTTACTAATGGTTTTGACAGAAGCAATTTAAATAATGCACAACAAAATAATTATGCATGGTCTATAAGTGAGTTAGACAAATATATTTATATTGGTACTGGACGTAATATCCCATATAATATTTTAAAATCAATTAACTCTTCTATAATTCCTCCTAACTCTATTACTCCTAATCCAGTAGATAATTTACCGGAAATCTGGAGATATCGTAAAAATTGCTCTTTACCTTTGGAAAAAGTATATACTGCCCCTGACTTTACCAATATATCTGGCTTTAGATATATGATTACTCACAAGCCTTTTAATAGAGACACTTTTCTTTATGCAGCTAGTTATGGCGGACCTAATGTTATAGTATTTAAATCTACCAATGGTGTAAACTGGTTTCCATTAACTGATACAGTTCTTAAAGGTACTTCTTCAAGAGCTATGTTAACCCATCTTGGCAAGCTTTATATAGCTACTATTGATGAGGCTAATCCAAGCCCTTATCCTCAACTTTATAGAAGTGTTGATCCTCAATATTATTCATGGGAACCTGTTATAGATAATACAGCACCTAATTTTAATCCTTCTTTAAATCCTTCTGGCTCAATTAGTAATATGGCTATATTCAATAATAAAATTTATGTTGCTACTAGTAGCTCTGACGGTGCTGCTGTTTGGAGAACAAATGGTCCTGAACCAAAATTAAATGACTGGACATTAATAGTAGATAAAGGATTTGGAGATGCAGCTAACAAGTATATCTTAAGTATTGGTGTTTATAAAAATTATCTTTATGTAAGTGGAACTAAACAATTACCACTTGCTTGGTTAATTCCACTTGGTTGTGATATTATAAGAATTTCAAAAACTGATAGATGGGATTTAGTTGTCGGTGGTCCAGCTTTGATTCCTTCTATACCAACAAAAGGTGTTAGAAATAAAAGCTTATCTGGATTATACTCTGGATTTAATAATCCATTTAATGTGTATGCATGGCAAATAAAGCAATATAATGATAAATTATTAATTTCAACCTTTGATGATTCTATAAACATGGAGGTTATTTTAGATACTCTTCTCTACAATAAAATAGAAATTCAAAATTTAATTGGCAAGCTTGCAACTAATACTATTATAAAAATATATAAAAATATTGTTGAATTATTAAATGAATCAAAATATCCATTCGGATTTGATCTTTATGAGTCAACTGATGGTATACACTTTACTCCAGTGTTATTAAACGGATTCTGTAATAAATATAATTATGGAGGTCGTTTATTATATGTAAATTCATCAAATGATCTTTATATCGGAACAGCTAATCCATTCCAAGGTTGTGAAGTTTGGAAGGCTAAGTATGAAGCATGTAGTAATCACTGTCATTCATATCATCATAATTATAGCTATCTTTTTTATATTAGAAAGGAACTAGCTGAAAATTATAACCTTCTAAAAACTTATATGCCAACTATCTTAAAATTTATTAGTAAAAATTAATATTATGACTATGCTGAATTACTAAATTTTATATTAATATATCCTTGTAAAATTATAGTTTTATATTCATCTTAAATATTATTATGTAGAAACATTAAATTTTATTTAGACTAAATCAAAATATTTATAAACTCCTAATTTTGAAATAAGTTTTCGGAATCTATTATTCTTAATTTTGATTTAGCCTCTTTTTCATTATTAATAATTTTTATTTTTTAAATCTAGTTGCATAACCACACTTCTTACATAATTCTTCAACAGCTCTTCTTCTTGAAAAACCATCATAAATATCTCTTGCCCTTTTATCTTCTACTATATCTTTCAGCGACTTTTCAAAAATATTGCCTAAATTTATATTTCCCTCGCTATCTAAACAACATGGAACTACTGTTCCATCTACTAATATTCCAATTTGATTTCTAAGACCATGGCAAAATACTTCTTCTCCTAGACTATCTATTTGAATATCTGGCCATTCAAACTTTTCTGCCATATTTAAATAAACCTTATCTTTTAGTTTAATTCTATTAGTCTCCTGTAATTTTTCACCTATTGAAAAATCTAACTCTAAGTTTTCTTCTAGCATTTTTAGAATATCACTATTAAGGCCATTGGCTCCTTTTAAATCATTGTTATCCATATTCCACAATCTTATGGCACAAATTATATCACTATTAGATCTAGCTTTTGTAATAAAATCTGTAACATTATTTATATAATCCTCAAGCTCAACAGTTTTTTCATTAGCTTCAAAACTATGAAGCGAAATATTAATTTGTCTTAATGCTTTTGAATTTATAAGCTTATCCTCTACTTTTTTTAATAATGTTCCATTTGTAGTTAAATTCACTTTTAAATGATTTTTATAACTTTCCTCTAAAAAATAATCTATATTTTCATTAAGTAAGGGCTCTCCCATTAAGTGAAAATATATGTGATCTGTAAATGGTTTTACTTCCTTTAAAATATGTAAAAATTCTTCTTTTCCCATAAACTTATATTTTCTATTTGTCTTTGGACAAAAATTGCAGCTTAAATTACATACATTTGTTATTTCTATATATACCTTTTTAAATCTTGTCATTTCCGCATTCTCCTTTTTATATGAACAACCTATACTTAATTTTATTTATCTATATTTTATTGTAATATAATATTTCATATGCTATAGATTCTTATATCATTATATCAACTTTTTTTTAAATAGATATACCATTTAATAAAGACTACTAAGCTTTTCCCTAAAGAAGATATGGTTATTATTTTTTTGCATAAAATACTATACTTTGTTATACTCTTCTAAACAATAAAAATAATGAGGTGTATTTAAATGAATACTATTTATAAAAATGTAGGTAATACATATGAAATTAAAGAAAATGTTGTTAATATGGTAATACTAAAAAAAGATGGTACCAAGCTTATAACAAAGTTTGATGTTTCTTACTTAGATACTATTACTAATATGGGAACTTGGTTTGCTGAATGGAATAAGGATTATAATAGTTATATTGCACAAAACATTAGCTCCACTAAAAAAAATAAAAAATCTAAACCATTAAAACAAAGTCTTCAGAGTGTAATTTTAAATGTTAATCCCAAGGCTCCAATAAAATATAAAAATGGTGATACTTTAGATAATAGAAAATGTAATTTGGAAATAGTAGAAAGAAATACTACAAATGAGTATGAAGAACAAGAAAATGATACTATTGCTATTATACTTAAGGATAAGCTTGGCAAAAAAGAAGGGGTAGCCTTAATATCAAAAGAGGACCTAAATTGTGTAATTAATGATCACTATAGTTGGGTACTTTATAAAACTCACGGTAAAGTTTCAGTAGTTGCTAATACTCCAAATGGTAGATTATATCTTCATGATTTACTTATGTCTCCAGCTGAAAATGAAAAAACAGAACATATAAATCATAATCCACTTGATAATAGACGTAATAACTTAAAATTAACTATTATCGAAGAGTAATAGTTAATTTTATTATAATAAAAATGGCAATTAAAAATTATTTTTCTAATTATAGTAATATTTACTCTGTTTTATTTATTAATTTTGCTTGCCATTTTTACTTTTTTTAATTCGATTTTATACCATGTTATAATATAATTTAAAACATGCATTATATACTAATTATCTAATCTATTAAAGCTTATATACTCATATTCATCTCCAGTTAAAAATTTTATTAAATCCTCTTGAATTAAAGAATTATATTTTCCATTTCTCATTTCATCAATTACTTCCTGACTTTTTTCTTTTGAATTTGAAATTAAAATTTCCTTTACTCCCTTGGGAAACTCTATAAACTTTCTAATTACTTGTCCATTATTATCTAAAATCATCATTGTAGGTACCTTAAGTTCTCCTGAAAGCTGTTCTAAAAGTTCTCTATTTTCTTTTCTTAATAAAAACTTTATTTTTATATTTTCATTTAATTCTGCAAGTTTCAATAAAAACGGTAAAATAGTTGCTGAATCTTTACATCTAGTTGCAGTTATTACAAGTACATTTTTTTCATCATCTATATTTTTTATTATTTCTTTTCCGTCCTCTAATAATATCCCTTGATTATATAATTTATTTATAAATTGCAACTCCTCTTCTTTTGCTTTAATTAAATATTCACTATACTCCATTAAATCAATATTATGTAACATAAACTCCTCCCATAAATTCATCTAAACCACTCTCTTTCCCAACTATATTTATTATATAAAATATTTTTAAAAATTTTATATTGTGTTGCTATAACCTTTTATTATTTTAAATATTCATCTCATATATATTTTACTATATATTATATTTATACTTATTATATCATTAAATAGAAAAATATTACTAAATATAACTACTATTTAACTATAGTCAAAATAAGTTTATTTATATTTTAAATTTATTCATATCTTTCCATATTATTGTATTAATTTTATGTATCTGATATAATTTATCTAACAAATTATATTGGAGGTATATTATGTCAGTTACAATGTTACATACTTGTATAAGAGTTATGGATTTAGAAAAATCATTAAAATTTTATAAAGATGCCTTAGGATTAGTTGAAACAAGAAGAAAGGATTTTCCAGAGCATAAATTTACTTTAGTTTATTTATCAAATACTCCTAATGGATATGAAATTGAACTTACTTATAACTATAATCCTGAAGTTCCTTATGAGCTTGGTAATGGCTTTAGCCATATTGCTATAGGACATACTGATATTGAAAGTTTAAGAGAAAAACATATAGAAATGGGATACGAAGTTACAGATCTTAAAGGTCTTCCTGGGGAACCTCCTAAATATTACTTCGTTACAGATCCAGATGGTTACAAAGTAGAAGTAATTAGATCATAAAATTTTAGGCTAAACAAAAAAATGTTTAGCCTAAAATTTTATTTTTATATATTATTATTTTGTTTAGTTGGTAGTATTATAATAAATTTACTTCCCTTTCCTACTTGACTTTCAACATATATTTTCCCTTGATGAAGATCTATTATTTTTTTAGTTATTGTTAGTCCTAATCCACTTCCCTTTTTAATCTCTGAATTTGGATCTACAATTTGATTAAATCTATTAAATATAACTTCATAATTCTCCTTATCAATTCCAATACCATTATCTGAAATTTCAATTTTTACTTCATCATCTAAATCTTTAATTTCTACTTTGATATATCCACCATAATTAGTAAACTTATATGCATTATTTACTATATTTACTATACATCTTTCAATTTCATTTTCATCAGCTTCTATTATTTTTTCTTCTATATCTGGATCTATAATAAGTGTAATACCTTTACTTTCTATGTATTGCCTTAAAGAAAGAGCTGCTTCTTCAACAACATAGACTATATTTATTTCTTTTATATTCATTTTATAACTTCCATGCTCTATCTTTGATGTATCTATTAAGTCATTTATTATCTTTAATAACCTTTTTGTGTTATTTCTTATAATAAGCATATACTTCTCTATATTATCTTTATCTAAACCTTTTTTACCTTTATTAAGCTCTCTAATTAGTTGTTCTGTTGAATAAATAACATTAAGTGGAGTTCTAAGCTCGTGAGATAAATTAATTAAATAATTGTTTTTTCTTCGTTCCAGCTTAATTACCTTATCAAATAATTCAGTATTTCGTTCCATTTCTTCATTTAATTCTTTTGTTCTTAAATTAACCATTCTATCTAATTTTCTCATTTTATTTTTATTATGTATAACTAATAACAGTATTGCTATTATGTAAACTAAAAATGCAATATTACTAAACCACACTGGAGGTTTTATAGTGAAATTAACCACCGCTTCATCAATAAAAGTTCCATTATTACTTCTAGCTTTAACTCTAAAAGTATATTTGCCTGAAGAAAGATTGCTCAAAGTTATAGAATTACTATTCATAAGCTGCCACTCATCTGATCCACCTTCAAGTAAATAATAATATTGTATGTTTTTTGTATTTTTATAGATTGGCACAAAAACTTCTATGTATATATTATTTTCAAAATACTGTAACTTCTTAGATTCTAGTTCTCCAACTTCATTACCATTTATTTCAAACCTATCAAATACTACTTTTTCTTTATACTCATCTTTTGTTATACTTTCTGGATTTATTATATTAAATCCATTTATCCCTCCAAATAGAAATTCTCCATTTTTATTTTTAAAATATGAATTTCCATTAAATTCATTACTTTGTAATCCATCAGTTAAATCAAAATTTATTATAGTATCAGTTTTTAAATTTAATTTAGAAATTCCCATATTACTACTAAACCAAGGATTACCATAAGAATCTATTAATATACCATATATAGTATTATTTGCAATTCCATCTTTTGTAGTATAGCTTATAAAACTTTCATCTTCTTTATTAAATTTGTTAAGTCCAAAACTTGTCCCTATCCATATTTCACCTGATTGTCCCTCTACTATACATCTTATAGAATCATTGCTTATAGAGTTCTCATCACCTTCTTTATTTTTATATACAGTGATTTTATTTAATTTAGGGTTTATTCTCAATAATCCACCTTTTACAAAGCTTCCTATCCAATACTCTCCATCTTTATCCTTATAAATTTCACCTATATATCTATCTTTAGGTAAATATTTATCTAATAAGTATGTTAAGTCAATTATCTCACTTGTCTCTAAATTTAGTATAACTAGTCCATTAGTTGTTCCTATCCATAAACACCCCAACTCATCATATAATAATGATCTTACTATATTATTTGCTATTCCATCATCTTCATTATAATTTCTTATAGTTTTTTCTTTCTTGTTTATTATACTAACCCCACTAGCTGTTGCTATAAATATAGATTCTTCATTTCCGGTTATATCTAATATATCATCACTTTCAATAATCTCTTCATCATCTGTAATAATATGTATAACTTCATCTGTCTTTCTATCAAATATATTTACTCCATTATTTCTAGTTCCTATCCATATTAACTCATCTTTATCTTCATATAACGCTGAAATCATATTATCATTAATAGTTCTTTCATCAAAAGGATCATTTTTAAAATGCTGAATTGCTATTTTAGGATTAAAAAGACTAATACCCGCATAAGTTCCTAACCATATTAATCCTGTTCTATCCTCAATCATAGAGTATATATTATTATCTACTAATGAATTTCTATCATAAATTTTATTTCTATATGTTATAAATGTGTTATTTTTCTCATCATATTTTGATAATCCACCTTCAGTTGCAATCCAAAAGACTCCTGAAGAATCTCTCAAGAAATTCTTTATATAATTTCCACCTATTTCTTCTTCATTATTTTTCTCATTATAGTATCTTGTAAATTATTCTGTTTTTATATCTATCTTATAGGCGCCTTTCCCATAGGTTCCTGCCCAAATATAACCGTCCTTATCATAATAAACCTTGTATACTTCATATTTCTCTATTTCATCACTGGATAAAATTTGCTTTATTTCTAAAGAATTCATGTTTAGTTTATATAGGCCTTCTTTACACCCTGCCCATATATTCCCTTTATCATCTTCTGTAATTGAATTAATATATTGTGTAGCTAGAATACCTTGATTAGGCATTTTTTCAAAGCTATCTGTTTTCTTATTATAAATATTCAACCCTTCTGCTGTTGCTACCAGTATATTATTTTCTTTTGTTATAAGAATACTAGTTGTGTTTGAATTAGTTAAATTCCCTTTATCTATTCCTTCTATATAATTAGTAATTGAATATCCATCATTTAAGATTTTACTTAAACCATTAGCTGTTGCAACCCATATATTTCCCTCTGCATCTTCTTTTATGTCTAATATATAATTATTCACTATACTATTTTTCTCATTCTCTTCCACACTATAAACTTTAAACTTATATCCATTAAACCTATTTAAGCCATCATTAGTTCCAATCCATATATACCCCTTACTATCTTGAAACAATGCCTCTACAGTTCCCTGTGTTAATCCATCCTCTATAGTAATATTTTTAAAATTTATTGGTTCCTTTGCCTCTACTTTAATACTATAATTTGATATTAATAACCCAATTATAAATATTACAATATATATTCTCTTAATTATCTTTTGTAACATAAATTTTCCCTCTATACCTTATTTTTTCATTATTAAATACAATAAAAAAACTGTATTTTGTATTTCTCTACAAAATTCAGCTTTATTTTCTATTTAATTCTATCACTTTAATTATAATATTACAATATTAGCTATTTCTTCTTTTTATGTAGTTTTTTATTAATATTAAAATCATTAATTATAGTAATTATGGCAATTATACTTAAAATCATAGCAATTATAATTAAAATTAATTTTATTCCACCAACTTTATAAAATTCAGGTACTAATAAAATAAAAAAAACACTATATATGCTTAATATAATTAATAAAATTATTCTTATGATTTTATTTTCATCACTTCTATTATTCATAACTTCCCCCAAAGTTATTTATTACTTAATTAATATTTATTTTATATTTGCAAAATCTATTCCTTAAAATCCAATCTCTTGCAAAATCTACACCTAATTTCATATTAAAAAATCTACATTGAGCATTTCCAATTTGCATCTTATTAATATTATATCTAATTTCGAACTCTTCACCTATTAAATCAAAATCATCTGAATCATATTCATAATCATAAAAATATTTAAAGACCCTTTCACCATTTTCCATAATAGAAGTACCTACCTTATTTTTAGGCATATTATCAATTAATGATTCTGCAAGATGGAAGCTTGTGCAATTATTATATCCAACTCCAAGTAAAAGCACTTTTGCATTTAAATTATATAGCTTGCCTAAAGGTGAGTTTATTCCAAACTGTGGTGTTAATGGATGACTTTCTGTAATCCTTTTAGCTAAAACTCCATTTGCAACAAAAGAAACTTGAGGGTGTTCTGATCTTTCTGTTGACTTTAATGCTCTAAAACATTCTACAACCTTCCCCATAGACCTACTTGGAGTCATTTCTTTATTAAATGCTGGCATGTTCTTATATATTGTGTCAATCCATTCTTTAGGTACAGGCGGATTGCACCAATTTATAGGATCACTCAAATCTCCACTTTGTGATGGCATTACTATTGTTCCATTTTTTCCAACAACATTAAACAAGCTTTCTACAATTGCTTGTGCGCCCCCACAAACCCATCCAAAACTAGATAGTGATGAATGTACAATTATTACATCCCCTTCTTTAACCCCTATCTTTCTTAATCCTTCGCTTATAGATTTAACCGTATTTGGTATTTTAGTTTGCTTAATTATTTCTGATTCTCTCATTATTTTCCCTCTTATAATATAGATTACTATTAAATTATTTTTTTCGCTTTACACATTGTTATATTTTACCATAATAATTTACTTTCTTCTACTTTTAAGTAAAAATAAATTATATAAATCAGAAAATCCATTCTTATATTTTCAATAAAAAATACCTAATAGGACTCTATTTCCCTATTAGGCATCTATATTTTTATTAAATTTTTATACGTATATCTCTTTTAACTTTAAATTATAATTTTTATAGAATTTTAATAACCTTGATACAAAGCAATTGCTCTTACTAAACTACCCTCTCCTTGAATTTTTAGAGGTTGAGCAAAGATTTGAATACCTTCATTATATAATAGCTCTTTCAAATTCGTTAAATTTTCCAATATAAAAATATCATTTTCAAGTAATTTTTTATGAACATTATAAGGATTTTTATCAGGTGATGGTGCATCAATCCCTAGTATTTTTATCTTCTTTTTAACTAATAAATCTGCTAACTCCTCACTAACTACCGGATGATCTGTATAATAGTTTTCTGTGCCATAAATTTTATCATGACCTGTAAATAAAAGTACTATATCATTCTCTTTAATAGACCTATAGTATTCATCTTTAACTTCAATTATACTTTCTCCTCTTACATCTAAAAGTATAGCATTACCTACAAATCTTTCTATAGGATAATCTGATATATATTTATCTGTTTGTAAAATATGCTTTGGTGCATCAATGTGAGTCCCTGCGTGCATTCCAGTAAATAAAGAATATCCATTATAACCATCTTCTTCATACTTATTTACTTGTTCTAAATTGACTTCAACATCGCCTGGATAAATTGGCATTTCATTTTTTATTTCATGTGATAAATCAATATATTTCATATGTTCCCCACTCTTTCCATAAATAGTGCATTTAACCCCTTCTATATTGTTTATTTTACCACAAATTACATTTAATTACAATAAGTTCATTAACATATTTTTGCCTTTTATTTTCTAAAAATTAAACACCCGTTGATCCAAACCCTCCTGTTCCTCTCTCTGTATCATCAAGTTCAGATACCTCTTCTACATTAACTCTCCAAACTGGCTTAATAACCATTTGACATATTTTCATTCCCTTTTCAACTTTAAATGTTTCTTGACCATGATTTATAACAATAACCCCTATTTCACCTCTATATCCTTCATCTATAGTTCCAGGACTATTTACTAAAGAAATACCATTTTTTATTGCTAATCCACTTCTTGGTCTCATTTGAGCTTCTGTTCCCTTTGGTAATTGAATTTTTATTCCTGTTTTAATTAAAGCTCTTTCCCCAGGTTCTAGTGTCTTTTCTTCAACAGAATATACATCTAATCCAGCATCTCCTTCATGGGCATAATTAGGTATTATTGCATCCTCATGTATTTTAACTATTTTTAAATCATATGTATTCATAAAATACCTCCATTTTTATTATTTTCAACTTTACTATTTTAGCATATATTTCTTAAATACGTATCTATGTCCATTAAATAAATTTGAAGTTAAATAAAAAAAATTATGATATAACATTTTAGGTATTAATAGGTTATATCATAATTTTTTATTATTTATCCCATATTTTATTTATTTGAAAAACCTTTTATTTTATTTATAACAGTTATATTTTCTTCTGTTAAATCTTCATTAATAGTTACTTCATTCCATTCTATATATGTTGGCTTTTCAAAATATTTTCTATCAACAATAGCTATTACTCTATAACTTCCTTTTGATAAGTTATCAAATATAACAATACCATTTGTATCAGTCAATTTAGAATGTATAAGTTTAGGGGATATTCCATTTAAAGCGTATAAATTTATTCTTGCTGATGATATCACAGTTCCATTTTCTCCACCAAGCCTTGAAGTTACAATAATTTTACCATTAATTTTTTTATTTTCTTTATTTTTACCCTTTATATTAGTTTTGTTTTTTTCAACCTTAACAATATCATCAGAACTTCCATCTACAAATGTTCCACCTTCAATAACGACATTATACTTATTATCTTCATGTATAGAATCATTATTCTCCTCTTTGACTTCTTTAAAGTCTTTAACTTCTATAATACTACAATCATTTCCTAATACACCATTACCTATAATAGAATCATTATCTACTGTATCATACTCTAACTCTGTTTTATCATCAAATTGATCATCTATTCTAATACGCATAAAAAACCTCCAAAAATCATATATTTACATAATATGATTCAAGCGGTTTTTTGTGATAATTTTTTTATAATTATATCATTTCTTTTATAAATTCAAATTTTTCTGGCTTACTAAAATAATATCCTTGTGCTATATCACATTTCATTTTTTCTAAATATCCTAGTTGAGCCTTAGTTTCTACCCCTTCTGCAACAACTTTTAAATTTAGATTATGTGATAATTTAATTATACTTTCTGCAATACACTCACTTTTTTCATCTACACCAATACCATCTACAAAGCTTTTATCTATTTTTAAAACATCTATTGGTAACCTTTTTAAATAACTTAAAGATGAATATCCTGTTCCAAAATCATCTAATGCTATAGTTACCCCTAACTTTTTCAATTCTAATAATAGTTCTATATTACGAGCTACAGATTGCATTATAACACCTTCAGTTATTTCAAACTGAATATATTCTGGTGATATATCATACTTTTCTAGTGACTCTTTAATAAAATCAATAAATCCATTTTCTCTTAATTGAATATCTGATATATTTATTGCAATATTAAACTTTTTATCTGTTAATTCTTTTAATTCCTTACATTTTTTAAAGCTTTCTTCAATAATATATTTCCCTAAATCTATTATAAGCCCTGAAGACTCTGCTATTGGAATAAATTCTGCAGGTGATACAAATCCTAAATCCTCACTTATCCATCTTACTAAAGCTTCAAACCCTTGTACATTTTCACCATCTATTGTTACTTTGGGTTGAAACACCATAAATATCTCTTTTTTTTCTAAGGCTATTCTAAGTGATTTTTCTATATCATATTGTCTCTTCAACATTTTTGATATTTCTTCATCAAAAAATTTATATCTATTTTTTCCCTCTTCTTTTGCACTATGCATAGCCATGTCTGCTGTTTTTAGCAATGTATTTAAATTTTCTGAATCGTTTGGATAAACACTTACCCCCATACTAATTGAACTATAAATTATTTTATCATTTATAGCAAATGGCTTTCTTATATTATTTAAAATATTTTCTAAAAATATCTTTATCTCTAATTCATCAACTACATCTGAAACAGCAATAACAAATTCATCTCCACCAAACCTTGCAAAAGCACATCTTTCGTCTAAGGCTTCATAAACTCTTTCACAAATTTTCATTAATATATTATCACCAATTTCATGTCCATATGTATCATTAATATTCTTAAAGTTATCAATATCAAAAAAAGCTAATGCAAGCTTTGTTTGCTCTTTCTTATTGGTTTCTATTAGTTCACCAAATTTTTCACTAAACATTCTTCTATTTGGTACACCTGTTATATTATCATAATAATTCATAAAATGAATCTTTAACTCATTTTGCTTCTCTTTTGTTATATCTTTAATAATTCCAGCCAAATGATATATATCATCTCTAATTATTCCCCTACCGCTATATCTTAAATATAATTTTTCTCCTTTTGTATTAATAACTGAATATTCAATATTAGCATTACCACAAACCTTATTTAAACATATATCATTAAAATAATTTTTTACCCTATTATTATCATCTTCGTGAATATAGCTATACCATTCATCTAAAGTTAATTCATTCTTTTCAATTCCTAATCTATTTCTAATTTTATTAGAAATGTGGATAGTATTATTTTTTTCATTCCATTCCCATACACTACCGTTCATAGCTTCTATGGAAGATATATATCTATCTTCATTATATTTATGTTCTTTATTAATTTTTAAGTATTCATCATAGTTTTCTTTTGAAAATAAAATAAATATAACAAAATATATAGCTATCATAATTTTTAGTACTATTAATTTATTTAAAAATAAAATTATAAGTAAATTAACAACAATAAAAATATTCATGGATGTTCTTAATTTTTTTAATCGTTCTTCTGAATATTTATCCACTAAATATTTCCTCCAAAATTCCCTATATAATATATTAATTGTATCATAATCTTGAAAAATTAAACATATTTTTATGAAAATTTTACTATATTAATAAATAAAAAAAATCATACTATTTGACAAAATTAAATAGTATGATTCTATCATATTCTTATTTTCTTATATTTTTTATTAGATTTTCAAACCACCCTAATACTATGTTAAGAGTTACACCTATAAGTGCTGCTAAACTTAATCCTGAAATACTAACTGTCTCTGTTATTTTTATTCCTATTGGATTGTTAAAAAAATTGCCTGATAATCCTATAAATAATATTGTTGCTATTACTAATGTATTTACTATATTAAACTTAACCTTTTCTCTTTTGATAGTTTGAAACCCTACTAATGCTATCATTGAGAATAATATTAAACTTATTCCACCCATAACACATTGTGGTATAGTTCTAATTGTAGCACCAAATTTTGCAATAAAACTTAATATAATCGCAAATACAGCTGTAATTCTTAATATTGCTGGATTATAATTTTTAGTCATTGCTAAAACACCTGTGTTTTCACCATATGTTGTATTGGCTGGTCCACCTACAAATCCTGCTATTAATGTAGCTAGTCCATCTCCTAATAATGTTCTATTTAAACCTGGATCCTCAATAAAGTTCTTACCTACTACTTCACCATTTGTTGTAATATCTCCAACATGTTCCATAAATACTGCCAATACTACAGGTGCTATTATCATAATTGCTCCCATATCAAATTTTGGAAGTGTGAAGTGTGGTATTGCAACTAAACTTGCACTTTGTATTTCAGATATTGAAACTAATCCACTTGCTAAACTTATTAAATATCCAACAACTACTGCTATAAGTATTGAAACTTGTGATAAAAATCCCTTACCAAACTTCTTTATCACTAATGCAATTGTTAAGGTTATTAAAGCTATACCTACATTTAATATAGCACCTTCTGTTCCTGCAAATAATGCGTTAACTCCTGCCATATCTAATGCTGTTGGAATTAAATTTAATCCTATAACTATTATCATTGGTCCAACAACTTGTGCTGGTAATACCTTTTTTATTTTGTCTAATCCAATCTTTTTAATTAAAAATGATACTGCAACATAAATGACACCTACTACCATTATTCCACCCTGTGCATATCTTAAATCTCCATACTGAGTAGCAACTGCAGTTATAACAGGAATAAATGCAAATGATGAACCTAAGAATACTGGCACCTTACCTTTAGTACATAAATGGAATATTAATGTACCCGCACCTGCTGAAAATAAAGCTACTGATGGGTCTAATCCTGTAAGGATTGGAACTAATACTGTTGCACCAAACATAGCAATCAAATGTTGAAGTGCTAAAACTCCCTTTAAAATCCCTGATTTAATTGCTCTTGTTGAAGTTTTTTCTTGAGATAAACTTCCTGTAAATTGTGTCATAATACATCCTCCTAAATTTTTATTAAGGAGAAACTTAACTTTCTCCCTTTTCAGCCTCTCTGGACTGTTATTAAAGGTAAATAAAAAAGCCTCTTACACTCGGTAAGAGACTATAAACTTCTTATAATCTTTAATGATAATATATACTAACTATATTCTATATTAATATCATCATTATTTTACTTACCGAACTCTCTGATTCGATTTAAAGCTCTTAGCTATTATATATCAATAATAGTACAATTTCAATACGTAATTTTTTAAAGTTTAAAAAATTATATTTTACATCTCATATATATTAAAAATTTACATTGTCATTTTATGTATTAATATTAATTTTAATATATGTACATACTATATTTAGTGTTCAAAGCTACTATAATTTTTAAGAAAGGAGAGAACTTGTTAATATGAACAAAATTTTTTCAAGATTCTTCTTATTTTTTATGTGTATATTTTTACTTTCTCCTAGCGGTACAAAGGTTAGATGCTCTACCTTTAATGATAATGCTACTCCAGAAAAAGTTGTTTATTTAACTTTTGATGATGGACCTGGTGGTGATACTACATCAAAAACTTTAGATATTTTAAAATCAGAAGGAGTTCCTGCAACATTTTTTATTATAGGTCAACAAATTAAAGGACAAGAAGATATTATCTTAAGAATGAAAAATGAAGGTCATGCTATTGGACTTCATAGTTTTACTCATGAAAGATCCAAACTTTATGGTTCTAGTTCTGATTTTATTTGTGAAATGAAAAAGACTCAACAGGCTCTTTATGATGTTACTGGCGAAAATTACTATATATTAAGATTTCCTTTTGGATCTAATAATAGTACCTATAGATTAACTCAAGAAATGGTAGATACTGTTCATGCTAATAATTTTAAAATATATGATTGGACACAAGATACTTTAGATGGAGCTAATCCCCATTCCTCACCAGATATAATTTTAAATAGAGCTATTTCAACACAAGATAATGTTGTTGTATTAATGCATAATGCTCCTGCCAATAAAAATACTGCCTCTGCACTTTTAAGTATAATTAAATATTATAAAAGCCAAGGCTATACCTTCAAAAAAATAACAATTGATACTCCTGAGATTTATAAAGTTACAAGAAAATAAACTTTATTATTTTATAATCTGTAAGTATTAAATTATATTTACAAATTATAATTACAAACATAAAATTTAATAAAAATCTTTTATAAAGTAATAAAATTTACTCTATAGAATATTAGATTATCTATTCTATAGAGTACATTTTTATTTAAATATAAGTAGTTAAAATTTTGTATTTTTTCTTTTTTAAGCTATAGATTTGTTTATTTTTTTATGAACATAAAATAAAATAATATTACTAAAATTATTCCTTTAATAATGCTGCTTCCACTAATACTCCACCAAACTCCATTAATTCCAAGCAGTTCAGGTTTAAATAAAATTATAGCCACTGGTACTCTAAGACCTGTAAATATAATACTTATAAGCGAAGGAGTCATTGTTTTTCCAATACCATAAAAGGCTCCTGCTGTAGTTATTTCTAAACACATAAAAAGTTGTGAATATCCAAGTATCCTTAAGTAATCTGCTCCTTGAATAATTGCCTCACTTTCATTTATAAACAATCTAAAAAGCTGTTCTCCAGCAAAAACTAGTAAAACTGTTGCAAAAACTCCTACTAAACAAGAAATAAATAATGTGCTTACATACCCTTTCAAAACTCTATCATTTCTCTTTGCTCCATAGTTTTGTCCAACAAAAGCAGTTAAAGCACTTGAAAATCCTCCTGCTGTCATCCATGAAATAGACTCTATTTGTGAACCAACTTTTTGAACTGCAATAGATACTGGTCCTGCCATAGCTACTACTCTTCCAATTAGCATTGAGAAAAATGTAAAAAGACAATTTTGAATAGCTGTAGGCCCACCATATTTACATACTCTCTTAATAATTTTTCTATTTATGTACTTTCTATTGTTAAAACTAATATTATAACCATGCTTAATAAAAGTATATATAAATATTAAACTTACTATTAATTGTGAAAATACCGTAGCAAGCGCAGCTCCAACAACTCCTAATGGTTTAATATTAAACATCCCAAATATTAAAATCGGATCCAAAACTATATTCATTACAAGCCCTATGGTATTCACAATAAACGGAGTTTTACTATTTCCTGATGCAGTAAAAATCCCTGTTAATTGCGGATTTATAAATGCACAAATCATACCAAGTGCAATTACTATAAGATATTCTTTAGACATTCTTATTATTGTTTCATCTCCCAAGTTAAAAAAGCCAATCAATCCATCTCTAAACACTATTAATAGTATTCCATATATAATTGCCATAGTTATACATAAAAACAAACTACTATATACATATTCATTTCTTTCTTTACTATTATTTTTGCCTATAGCTTGTGAAACACCAACTTCTGCCCCCGTCTTACTTATGGTTACTAACGAATTTCCAAACCAAGAAAAAAATCCTGCTGTTCCTACTGCTGCAACTGCAGCACTTCCAGCCCTCCCGATCCAAATCATATCAACTAGGCTATATGCCATTTGAATAAAAGCTGTTCCTAATATAGGTAATGATAATGTTACTAACGTTTTTAAAATATTCCCTGAAACTAAATCAACCTTTTTCTTCATTTTACCTCCCCTTTTCTTATCACTTAGCGCACTTTACTTACTTTTTAGTAGTGTTTTAAAATTATTAAATTGCTTTTTTTATATCACTTATTATAAAAACATATGATTATATATATTCTTAAGTATAAACAGCAAAAAATATGATATTACAAAAGTAATATCATTCTTTCAAAAAATTATTTATATCCACAATCTCTTACTAATTTTCTAAGTTGTCCTTAGTATTTTTCTTATCCTTTATTAAAGTTGTAACTAATGCCGCTGAAGCTGTCGCTAATATTATTAATTTTCCTACTTTTATTTTTTTCATCACTCTACCTCTTACCTTATTCATAAATATTTCTAATCTAAAATATATAAATTAATTTATTTTTATATATTATTTAAATTGATTTAATTCATTATTGTATTTATAACCTGCACATAATAATTTACTTTCAATCTCATCTCTATTTATTCCTAAATCATCACAATATGCATTTAAACTTCCGTAAAAATCCCTTAACTTCATATTTACCATACTAACTAATATATGTGGGTCCATTTTTAACAATGTTTCCTTATCCATTTTATCCTCCTATTATTTTTTACTTTTATAGTTATTTATCCATTATATATTTCCTCTAACACTTTGCCATTTATAATCTATATTTAAAGGATTATATATCTTCATATTAACTTATTCTAAATTTTATTTAAAATATTTATTTCTCTTTATTAAACCTGAAATAAAATTTTAAATTTAGTTTTACTAAAATTTTCTTATAATTATATTTTATATAAAATTAAGCTAAAGTACATACATTTTTGCACTTTAGCTTAATTTTTTCATAATATTTTAATCAAATTTTATTATTTATCTTTTCCTATATTGTTTACCTCTGGTACTCTTGCAGCTGCTGGTTTTTTAGGACCTTTAAAATGATCATTTTCCCAAGTTGCTCTTTGGCCTTTTTTTGCCATAATATCACCTCCACTAATCTACATCATTAGTATTGGTTATATCTCCGTATTTATACTGTCCCTTTTTAGGTAAAATTTCTAAAAATATATTATTTTTTTATTTCATTTTCAGGGTCTAAGAATGAATATTTCTTTCCGTCTTTTTCCCACCCAAGTATTGAGTTCATATTTACATTGGTAGCTGATTTAAATATTGATTTATCAACATCATTAAATGTCTTTTTAAGTTCAGCAATCATAGCCTTAATTTCATGTCTTTTATTTCCGATTTTCTCTGCTGCAACCATACATGCACAGTTAAGAGGCCACAATCCTGTATATTTTATAAATCTTTTAATAGCTTCCTCTTCAATGTAATAAAGTGGTCTTATAAGTTCTATTCCCTCAAAGTTATCTGCTTGTAATTTAGGTAACATTGTTTTAAAGTTTCCTGCATAAAGTACGTTTAACATTGTAGTTTCAATAACATCATTATAATGATGCCCAAGTGCAAGTTTATTACACCCAAGTTCTCTTGCCTTATTATATAAAGAGCCTCTTCTCATTCTTGCACAAAGATAACAAGGATATTCCTTTGCTTTTTCATCTATTATTTCAAATATTTTTGATTCATAAATATGTACTGGTATATTTAAATGCTCACAGTTTTCTATAAGTAATTCTTTTATTTGTGGATGATATCCAGGATCCATAGCAATAAATTCAACATCAAAATTTACTTGTCCATGCTTTTTTAATTCTTGAAATAATTTAGCCATAAGCAATGAATCTTTCCCACCTGATATAGCTACAGCTATTTTATCTCCTTCTTCAATAAGAGCATAATCCTTTACTGCTTTTATAAATTTTGACCAAATTGGCTTTCTATATCTTTTAACTATACTTCTTTCTATTTCTTCAAGAGTCTTTTTGGCTTCTTCCGGTACTATTCTTTCACAACCATGTCCTGCTATACTACTCATTATTATCACCTCTTATTTTTACTAACAAAATTAATTTTACTTAAATTATAATATAAAAGCAACCTTTAAATAAGTTAAGAGCCTTTAGTTATTAGTTTTAACTAATGAAGAAACCTATTTAATATTTTATAAAAAATATTAGTTAAAAGCTATACTTAATTTCAATTTATAAAATAGCTATATTTTTATCTATATACTATTTCTGAAAGCTTAGGCGTATGTTCAAATTCTACACTTCCACCTTTATACGTAAAATTTATACCATCAATCCATTCACCTTCATAATTCCTTTGTAATAAAGTTTCTATCAAAGTATATTCAGTAACCCTTCCACCTGCAGATCCTTGAAAACATTGAAACCAACTATCTCCTTCATAATCTTGAAATAAAGTAGCTTTTTCTGCATTTTTTCCCACCTCTTCAAAATTAAATACAGCTATACTCTTTTCTTCAATATCCTTTATCTCTATAAGCTCAAGAGGTAAACTATTAAATAAATCATTACTTACCTCATTTGCCAACTCTACTAACTTTTCTTCTACACTTAATTTTTTTTCTAATTCTATATTTTTTAAAATAACTTTTTCATCAGTATTTACATCTATAGTATATATAGAAAAAATTTCATACTCTTTATTAGAATCTTTATTTTCTGTTTTCTCTATATTAATCTCTTTATCTTCCTCAGTTATAATATTTTTATTACTATCATCTTCATTTATATTTTGATTAGTATCCTCTATAATATTTTGATTATTACTTTTTTTATTTTCTGTACATCCATAAATACTTATAACACTTGCTGTTATTATAATCCCTAATGTTATGTTTTTAAATTGGTTTCCTCTCATATACTCCTCCAATACTTTTAACTTATATAAAACTCAAACACACCATATAATAATACTAAACCATATTTTATTTATATATAATCTCTAGACTACGCCATAATTAATTTATTAAAATTTCCTACTGTAAATAACTTTATATTTAACATTTCTGCTCTTTTTATTAAATAATCAAAATCTGAATGTGGTTGATATACTACCAAATCCACAATTTCCTCATCTAATGTTTCTAAAAGATTTCCTCCATACTTTTTAACATTTAGTATAGTCTTTTGCTTTAATATTTCATTTTTAATAAATACTGCTATATTTTTGTTTTCAATATTAATTCTTTCCTCATTTTTATTGTCTAAACCAATATTTAAAATATTAGTTTCATTAATTAAATTAAAATCTAATATATCTTCATTATTATTTACTAGTTTACTTTCCTGAATTTTTCCTTCTAAAATATCTTTAAAGTCATCTGTAGTAATTATTTCACATCCCAAAATTTTAGCTTTTCTAAGCTTACTTCCCGGCTTTTCACCAACGATTAAAATATCACACTTTTTAGTTACAACACTATCTACATTAGCACCTGCTTGCCTTGCAAGCCTCATCAGTTCCCCTCTAACTAAAAATCCTCTTCCTGTAAAAACAATGTTTTTTCCTTGTAAAATCTCTCTAGCAACTTTAAAATTTAATCTTTTATAATCTATTTTACTGTTCATCTTTTATCATTCCTTAATGCAATTCATTTTCTAATAAAACTCTCAATATTTATTTATACAATATCTCATTAAATTATCATTATATTATATCATTTATATAATATTAAAAGAATATATCATAATTTTAAAATTTTTTCGTATACATATTATTAAGTTTTTATATTATTATAAATATATTTTAGGAGGTACTTATGATTATATACAGTACTGCTGGTAATTTGGAAATTAATGATACTTTTCTTACGTTTAAAGATAAAATGATTTTTAAAGATTCTATTAATCTTATAGAAACCGGAAAATATGTTAAGGATAATTTAGATATCATAATTAATACTAAAGGTCAAAATAAGAATTCTTCATCAAATTATGTTGTTATATATTACGAAAAAAAAGATGGAATAATAGACTCTATTGCCATTCCTTATAATTCTGAAGAAGACGCTAAACTTACAAGTAATACTTTAAATTCTTGGCTAGATTATGGAACAAATCCTGAGTATTAGTTCTTCTATTGTTATGCTTCAAAGAAAAAAACTATATTAATTATTTATTAAAAATATATCAAAAGTTATGTCAAATCTCACCTTACTTTCATAACATATATTATATAAATAAATAAGGAGTAGTATTGTTATGAAAAATAGATATGATAATTATGGAAATCTTTTTGATGAATATGAAGAAAATTCAAATACAACTATTATGAAGCACGTTCATGAATTCCTTGGCTCAACAATGTTTGCAGAAGAATGTGATGATAAACACAATCATCGTTTTGCTGGAGTTACAGGCGAGGCTATAAGGTACGGTAACTCTCATGTTCATAAATTAGCTACTAATACTGATTTTGTAGACCATCATCATAGAATTTATGCTGTTACTGGTCCTGCAATATATGTAGGAAAAGGCAAGCATGTTCATCTAGTTACTGGATATACCACAACAGTAGATGGACACCATCATAGATTTATCTTTGCAACTTTAATCGAAGCTCCTACTGAAAAAGAAAATGATTATGATTGTTAATCACAATTAAAAATAGAGTATATATATATTTGTTTATTATACAAATATATATCAGTTTGTTGAAAAACCCCCTGTTTAAAAACAGAGGGTTTTTCTATTATTAGTTGTGGATAAAATTTAATATTA